>JAZOBV010000055.1:0-24556 GCA_045596145.1 Candidatus Pelethomonas sp. | reverse complement strand
GGGGCAAATGCTTCGCCTTTTCGATAAGAAAGTGCCGATAATAGTCGATTTGCACGCCGTTTTCTCAAGGGGATACATAAGGGGATATCCCCTTATGTGGCGCTTTGGTGACTTTCTCGACAAGGAGAAAGTCACCCGCCGGAGGCTGAACCAGCTATCAGATGGATAACGGGCATCTGCCGCGCCAGCGGCACAATAAATCAATCATAGTAAGATAAACAACAATTTACAGTTGGTACTCGCATTCACTGATAAATCCCTCTTGCTCTGCGTATACTGATAGAAACAGCAGGGAGGGATCGGTAATGGAGCAAACTATACGCCGCACGCAGCTGGCAGCGTTTCTGTTCACCGCTTTGGCAGGGACGCTGCTTCACTTTTTATTTGACTGGAGTGGGCAGTTCCCGCCCGTTGGCATTGTTTCCGCTGTCAACGAGTCGGTGTGGGAGCATATGAAGCTTCTGTATGTCCCCATGCTGTTCTCGGCGCTGGCGCAGCGGTCTGTGATTGGCAGTCAGCGCCATAATTTCTGGTGTGTCAAGCTTGTGGGCATCCTTTTTGGACTTCTGCTGATCCCCGCGCTGTATTACACCTACACCGGGGCGCTGGGTGTGCATCTTACATGGGTGGATATCTCTATTTTTTATGTTTCCGCGGCGGCGGCATACCTGCTGGAAACACATTTGCTGCTTCCGGAGCGCCGCCGTGCCTGTCCCGCGGCTTTCGCGGCTGCTGCTGTGGTGCTGCTGGCGTTTGCCTTCTTGCTTTTCACCTTTTTTCCACCTGCGCTGCCCCTTTTTCAAGATCCGACCATGCTGACCTATGGGATTCCGCAGTGAAGCATGTTTATGGACACCGCGGGAAGCGGTGTCCATTTTTCATAATTCTCGTGGACAAACTATCCACCGTATGATAAAATTCATATGTATTTTTATCACAATAGTTTTTCGAAGAACGGAGGCGTTCTGATGACAGGACTTGCCCAAAAACGTCTGTTTCTGCTGGATATGGATGGCACGATCTATCTGGATGACGAGCTGTTTCCAGGCACGATCCCGTTTCTGGCATACGTCCGCTCTGTCGGTGGACGGTATCTCTTTCTCACCAACAATTCCTCCCGCTCGGTCAGCGCGTATGTGGAGAAGCTGAAAAAGCTCGGCATTGAAGCCGCTGCGGAGGACTTCCTCACCAGCGTCAACGCCCTAATTGCCGATTTGAAACAGGGGAGATCCTATCATCTCTGCTATGCCTTTGGCACAGAGAGCTTCCGTGACCAGCTCCGCGCGGCGGGGATCCCTGTGACGGACAGGCTGGAGGACGGCATTGACTGCCTGCTTATCGCATTTGATACCGAGCTGACCTTTCAGAAGCTGGAGGATGCCTGCATTCTGCTGAATCGAGGCGTGGATTTTATTGCCACCAATCCCGACTGGGTCTGTCCCACGTGGTATGGCTCTGTGCCAGACTGCGGCAGTGTGTGCGAGATGCTTTTCCGTGCCACCGGGCGCCGTCCCCGGGTCATCGGCAAGCCCCAGCCGGAGATGGCGCGGCTTGCAATGCAGGCCACTGGTTTTTCTCCGGAGGAAACGATCATGGTGGGCGACCGGCTCTATACCGATATCGCCTCCGGTGTGAACGCGGGGATCGACACCGCGTTTGTCCTCTCCGGAGAGGGAACGCGGGAGGATTTGGAGACAAGTGAAGTAACGCCCACATGGGTGTTTGATGATATTGCCGCGCTGCTGGCGGCGATCAAGTCCGATACATAAAAAGGAGAACAAGAAAATGAAGCTTAACTACAAGCGTACGTTACTGGTAGGTCTTGCCTTCCTGTCCATCTCCGCGTTCTGGCAGATGTACGATAATATCGTTCCTCTGCTGCTGAAGACCACTTTCGGTATGGATGAGTCCCTCGCCGGAACCATCATGGCGGCTGATAATGTCCTGGCCCTGTTCCTGCTGCCTCTGTTTGGCGGTCTGAGCGATAAGGTGAACACCAAAATCGGCCGCCGCACGCCCTTCATTCTCGCGGGTACTGCTGTGGCAGTCATCTTGATGAATCTGCTCCCCATTCTGGACAACAGCTATGCCGCGGAAGCAGCGCCCTTCAAGTTCGTGTCCTTTGTCATCGTGCTGGGACTGCTGCTTATCGCTATGGGTACATACCGCTCTCCCGCTGTGGCACTCATGCCCGATGTCACCCCCAAGCCCCTGCGCTCCAAGGGCAACGCCATCATCAATCTGATGGGTGCCGTGGGCGGTATGCTCTATCTTGCCATTGCCGCGGTCATGTATCCCACCTCCAAGGTCAAGGATCTTGCCCATGTCAACTACCAACCGCTGTTTGTGGTGGTCTCCCTCATTATGCTGGTCGCCATTGCGGTGCTGTTCCTGACCATCCGCGAGCCTAAGCTGGTGGCGGAAAACCGCGCGCTGGAGGCAGAGCACCCTGAATGGAATCTTGCCGAGGATGATGGCTCCGGTCACGAGACGCTGCCCGCACCCGTCAAGCGCAGCCTTGGATTCCTGCTGGCTTCCATCGCCCTGTGGTTTGCCGGATATAACGGCGTGACCACGTGGTTCACGACCTATATCGCCGTCGTTATGGGCGAGGGACTGGGCGGCGCGTCCACCTGCCTGCTGGTGGGTACCGTTGGCGCTATTATCTCCTACCTGCCCATTGGTATGCTTGCCTCCAAATTCGGACGCAAGACCATGATCCGCTTCGGTGTTCTGCTGCTGACAGGCTGCTTCATTGCCGGATTTGTGCTGACCACCATGTACGACTATATCAACATCCTCATGTATGTTATCTTCGCACTGGTTGGCCTTGCGTGGGCATCCATCAACGTCAACTCCCTGCCTATGGTGGTTGAGATGTGCCGCGGCAGCGACGTGGGCAAGTTCACCGGATACTACTACACCGCTTCCATGAGCGCGCAGGTCGTTACTCCCATTCTGGCAGGTACCCTGCTCAAGCATGTGGGCTACAATATCCTGTTCCCCTACGCCGCTTTCTTTGTTGCCATGAGCTTTGTGACCATGCTCTTTGTCAAGCACGGCGACAGCAAGGTGGAGGCCAAGCGCGGACTGGACGCCTTTGAGGACATGGACGATTGATAGGAGCGTGCAGCCATGACATCCGTTATCGTTTTTGCCGCAGTTGTACTGGTTCTTGCTGCGATCTATCTGCTTCTTATCATGCCCCGCTGTGGGCATCCCGGCTGGGAAAAGCTCTCCGGTGTGCGCTATTCCCACCGCGGACTGCACGATAAGGAAAACGGTATTCCCGAAAACTCCCTTGCCGCCTTCCGCCGCGCAGTGGAGCGGGGCTACGGCGCGGAGCTGGACGTTCATCTGCTGAAGGACGGTTCCCTGGCTGTTTTCCACGATTCCACGCTGAAGCGCATCTGCGGTGCGGAGGGGATCATCGAGGATTTGACAGCGGAGGAGCTGACAAAGTATCATCTCTCCGGAACAGAGGAAACCATCCCCCTTTTCACCGATGTTCTCGCCCTGTTTGAGGGAAAAACGCCCCTTATCATCGAGCTGAAGGTGGTAAACAACAACGCCGCCGCGCTGACTGACGCGGTGATGGCGGTTTTGAAGGACTGGAACGGCACCTACTGCATTGAATCCTTTCACCCCGGCGTGGTCGGCCATCTGAAACGGCACTATCCCTCCGTCATTCGAGGGCAGCTCAGCGAGAATTTCTTCCGCACCAAGAGCATTCCCTTCGTTAGAGCGTTTTTGATGACCTATTTGCTGACCAATGTCCTCACCCGTCCCGATTTTATCGCCTACGCCCATCAGGACCGCGCCAATATCAGCCTGCGTCTGACCCGCAAGCTTTTCGGTGTCCACGAGGTTGGCTGGACGATCCGCGAGCAGTCGGTCATGGAGTGCCTTGAACAGGACGGCGTAACGCCGATTTTTGAAAACTTTATCCCCTAAATCAAAACCTCCGGCATCACAGGACAGGATGCCGGAGGTTTTGACTTGCCCGAATAGAAAAAATCTGCCGCATGGTATCATGCGGCAGACGATAGTAAAATTATTCGGCAGGCTTTGCCTTTTCAAAACCCATGACCTCGGCAAACTTTTCGCCGGACATGGTTTCGTTCTCCAGAAGATACTGCGCCACGTTTTCCAGCGCATCGCGGTGCTTCGTCAGCACCTCCTCGCAGCGGCGGTATGCCGCGTCGATGATCTCCTTGACCTCGCGGTCGATCTGAGCGGCGACCTCCTCAGAGTAATTCTTTGCCTGCGCCATGCTGCGCCCGATGAAGACCTCATCGCTTCCGGAATCGAAGCTCACCGCGCCCAGCTTTTCGCTCATGCCGTAGACGGTGACCATGCGCCGCGCCATGGTGCTGGCGCGCTGAATGTCGTTGGACGCACCGGTGGAGATGTCACCCAGCACCAGTGCTTCCGCCACGCGGCCGCCCAGCAGAGCGGCGATCTCCTCCTCCATGTAGCGCTTGGAGTAGTAGCCGCGATCCTCGGCAGGGAGGGAGATGGTCATGCCGCCGGTCTTGCCGCGGGGGATGATGGTGACCTGATGCACGGGGTCCACGCTCTCAAGGCAGTGGTGCAGAACGGCGTGACCCGCCTCATGGTAGGCGGTAAGCCGGCGCTCGTGCTGAGGCACTACGCGGCTCTTTTTTTCGGGTCCGGCAATGACCTTGATAACGGATTCCTTCAAAATATCCATCGTGATGAACTTGAGATCACGGCGGGCGGCAAGGAGCGCACCCTCGTTCATCAGATTTTCCAGATCCGCGCCGGTAAATCCGGGGGTGGACTGGGCGAGGACCTTGAGATCCACATCCTCGGCAAGGGGCTTGCTGCGGGCATGGATCTTCAGAATCTCCTCTCGGCCCTTCAGATCCGGTGTGCCCACATAAACCTGACGGTCAAAGCGTCCCGGACGCAGCAGGGCGGGGTCAAGGATATCCGCGCGGTTGGTGGCGGCGAGAACCACAACGCCCTCGTTGCCCGCAAAGCCGTCCATTTCCACCAGAAGCTGGTTCAGAGTCTGCTCGCGTTCATCGTGACCGCCGCCCAGACCTGCGCCGCGCCGTCTGCCGACGGCGTCGATCTCGTCAATAAACACCACGGCGGGAGCGACCTTCTTGGCTTCCTCGAAAAGATCGCGGACACGGCTTGCGCCAACGCCGACGTAGAGCTCCACAAAGTCGGAACCGGAGATGGAGAGGAACTGAACGCCCGCTTCACCGGCGACAGCCTTTGCCAGCAGGGTCTTACCTGTGCCGGGAGGGCCCACCAGCAGCACGCCGCGGGGGATACGCGCACCCAGCTCCAGATACTTTTTCGGCTCCTTGAGAAAGCCGACGATCTCCTCAAGCTCCGCCTTTTCTTCATCGGCTCCGGCAACATCACCGAAGCTGACCTTTTTGGCAGTTTCGCTTCCAAAGCGGATCTTGGCTCTTCCAAAGCGCTTGCCCTGATCCATTCCGCCGCCGCCCTGGGCGCGGACCATCATATACTGCCAGATGAGAAACACGCCGCCGATGAGCAGAACATATAAAACGATCTCGCTCCACCATGACGGCTCGTAGTAGGGTCTGTAATCGTAGTCGGTGAGGATGCCGTCAGCCTTCTGCTGCCGGATCAGCTCACCCAGCTCGGTACGAAACAGCTCTGTACTGCCAAGCTCGTTTTTAACGGTGGTGCCGTTTTTCAGATTGAGATAGAGAATGTCGCCGTCATCTACCCAGAAGCTGGAAACCTGCTCCCCACGGAACAGCTCCTCAACCTTGGCATAGGATACGTTCTGAGGACCAAGCTGGGAGGAAAGCACATAAAACGCAAGGATCAGCAGGGAAAGGATCAGAAAATAGAACCCCAATGAGGGGCGTCGCGTTTGTTTTGTCAAGTAATACACTCCTTTTTTCGCCCATCCGGGCGGGGATTTTATTCCTCGGCGGTTCCGCCGTAGACTTCGGGCTTCAGAATACCGATATAGGGTAGGTTGCGGTACTTCTGAGCGTAATCCAGACCGTAGCCTACCACGAACTCGTCGGGCACAACAAAACCAATGTAATCTGCGGTGATCGCCTTGGCGCGGCGGCCGGGCTTATCCAGCAGTGTGCAGATGGTCACGCTCTTAGCACCTTTGGTGAGGAAATACTGCTTCAGAAAGCTGAGCGTATTACCGCTGTCGAGAATGTCCTCAATAATGATCAGCTCTCTGCCGGAGATGTCCTGCTGGATGTCGTGGGTGATCTGCACCACACCGGAGGAGGTAGTGCCGTTGCCGTAGGAGGAAACCGCGATGAATTCCACATCGCACTTGACCTGGCAGGCGCGAACGATGTCTGCCATGAAGACGAATGCGCCGCGCAGAACACTGACGAACAGGGGATCACGTCCCTTGAAGTCCTTGTACATCTGCTCACCCATAGTCTTGATGCGTTCCGCGATCTGCTCCTCGGAGTACAATACCTTCAAAATATCCTGATCCATCATGCCCATAACGTATTCTCCTTATTTATGATATAGATTTATTGAATGCTCAATGCAGGGGAGTGAGTGTAATGACCTTTTTTCTCTCTCCGGGACGGGGGCGGAGGGAAAGCTCTGTTCCCGCGCCGAAGACGGCGGCAAGATCTTCTCCGGCAAGGAGCGCCGGACAGCTCTCCCGCCGGGAGGGGGGAATGCCGTGGTCGGCAAGAAGCCTTTTAACGGTGCGTCTGCCGTTTTCAATGCTCAGACGTCCGGTGCCGTCCCAGCCTGTGATGACAAGGGGGGGCGCGTCACAGCGCAGAACGACAGTGTTTTCGCCTTCCGTAACTTCATCATCCGTTTCATAAACGCTGACGAGCCACCTGTCCCATTGCTGCTGGCCGTTCGACAGTGCCAGCGGTGCCGCGGGAGTGTTCAAGCGGAAAAAACGCAGCGTTTTTCCCTCCCGCGCGGCGCGAAGACTGCCCCCAAGGGACAGACATCCGCCGTTTCGCAGACTCAGAACAGCCTCTGTCTGCGCGGCGGTCAATTCCGCGCCCATTCGCCGCGCCGCCATGCGCACGAGCCGTGCGGCGATAGGGGCGGGCTGTGCTTTCAGAAGCGATTCGGGGATATCTGCTGTGTCAGAGGGCAGAAGGGAAGCGGTGTACTGCTCCAAAAATTCGTCATCTGCGCGAAGACGCGCGGCAGCCGCCGCCATGCGGGCGGTGCTGCCGGGGGAAATCTCCTCCAGCAGGGGAAGGATCTCCAACCGAAGGCGGTTGCGCGTGTATACGGTTTCCGTGTTGGTTTCGTCCTCCGCGTAGGGAATAGCGTTTTCGTTGATATATCCGTCAATTTCGGCGCGATCGACCTCCAGCAGAGGGCGGATGATGCTGCCGCGCACAGGCGTGATGCCGCCAAGTCCTGTGAGTCCGCTGCCCCGCAGCAGATGGAGCAGGAGAGTTTCGGCGTTATCCTGCCGGTGGTGGGCGGTAGCGATAAAGTCCGCGCCGCAGTCGGCGGCGGCGTTTTCCAGAAATTGATAGCGCATCGTTCGAGCGGCATCCTCGATGGATCTGCCGCTTTTTTCGGCATAGGCGCGTACATTACCGCTGCCGGTCATAAGGGGAACACCGTGCAAAGCGCACCACTGGCGCACCAGCGCTTCATCCCGTGCCGCGCTATCGCGCAGCAGGTGGTTATAGTGGGCGGCAGCGACACCAAAGCCCTGCAGCGTACTCAAACGAAGCAGAACATGGAGCAGCGCCATAGAATCCCGTCCGCCGGAAACTGCGCAGAGAACGGTTTTTCCCGCAAGCGTCACCCTATGCCGCAGACACCAGCTCTGAACGGCGCAGATCAGCGTATCCGTATAGCGTTGCTGCATAGGCGATTAGTCTTCGTCGTAGCGGGTCTCGGGAGTGGTAAAGGTGGTGTACTCCGCAAGGAAACGCAGGGGAATTGTGCAGGTCTCGCCGTGACGGTTCTTGGCGATGATGCACTCCGCCATGCTCTTTTCCTCGGAGTCCTTGTTATAGTAGTCGTCACGGTAGAGGAACATGACAACGTCAGCATCCTGCTCAATAGAACCGGAATCACGAAGATCCGAAATGACAGGGCGCTTTTCCTCACGCTTTTCGTTGGCACGGCTGAGCTGGCTCAGACACAAAACGGGGACATTCAGCTCCTTTGCCATGATCTTGAGCATACGGGAAATATCGGTAACAGCCTGCTGGCGGCTCTCGCCGGCATAGGACTTGCCGCCGGAGGCGCTGATGAGCTGCAGGTAGTCGATGATGACCAGACCGAGATTGTCGAGCCTTCGGCATTTGGCGTTCATATCCGCTACGGTGAGCATGGGGTTATCGTCCAGCCGCATGTCCATCGTCTTGAGGGAGCGGGCCGCCTGCATGAGCTTGCCCCAGTCGCTGGTGCTGAGCCGTCCGGTGGTCAGGCGGGTATTCTCCACCAGTCCCTCGGAGGACAGAAGTCTTGTTACAAGCTGCTCCTTGCTCATTTCCAGATTGAAGACCGCAACGGTCTTTCCAGTGCTGCGTGCCACGTTGGTGGCGATGTTCATGGCGAAGGAGGACTTGCCCATACCGGGACGGGCGGCAAGAATGATGAGGTCGGAGCTTCCCAGACCGTGGATCTTGGCATCCAGACCGGAGAAGCCGGTGCTGATGCCGCGTAAGCCAACCTTTGAGGCGGAGAGCTCGTTGATATCGTCAAGAACAGGCTTGATGACCTGCGCGATTGGCACCATCTCCTGGGCGCTTCTGCCCCGGCGGATGGCAAAGACCTTCTGCTCGGCGGCCTCCAGTGTGGCGTTGGCTTCGCCGCCACCCTCCTGCACCTGTGTCAAAATCTCGCCTGCGGCTCTCGCAAGGGAACGCAGCAGCGACTTGTCGCGGATGATGGCGACATATTCCATCACGTTGGCGCTGGTGGGAGTGATCTCAATGAGCTGGGCAAGGTACTTGTGGGTGGTCAGCTCATCGTACACGCCGTTTTTCTGCATTTCATCGGCGACTGTGATGCCGTCGATGGGCTTTCCGTAGCTGAACATGGTGTAGATCGTTTCAAAGATCTCACGGTTCTGCTTGATATAGAAGTCCTCCGGCTGGAGCTTATCCATAACGTCGTTGATGCAGTCAGCGTCAATGAGCATCGCGCCCAGCACTGCCTGCTCCGCTTCCAGATTATGAGGCATCTGGCGGGCCAGCAATTCATCAGCCATGAGGGTTTCACTCCTTTTCTGTCAGAAATAAAGGCTTTTACTTCTCCTCAGCAACAATAACGTAGATGGTGCCGCTGACCTCGTGACCCAGCTTTGCCTTGAGCTGGTAGCTGCCGAAGGACTTAATGGGCTCCTCAAGAACGATCTTCTGCTTGGCAAGCTCAATGCCGTACTGGCTCTGCAGGGCATCGGAAACCTCCTTGCTGGTGACAGCGCCGAACAGCTTGCCGTTGGCACCGGCGCGGGCGGTGACCTTGACCTGAGAATGCTTGAGCTTCTCGGCGATGGCCTCAGCCTCAGCCTTCTGACGGGCTTCCTCGGCCTTCTTTGCCTTTTCCTGCAGCTTCATGGTGTTCATAGCGTCAGCGGTGGCAAGGACTGCCAGCTTGCGGGGCAGGAGAAAATTTCTGGCGTAGCCCTCGGAAACCTCGATGAGCTGACCCTTCTTGCCCTGACCCTTGACATCCTGCTGTAAAATAACCTTCATTTTATGTTTCCTCCAAATTATGTCGTAATTTATTCGTTGTAATACGCGTCGATGGCCTCCAGTATACGCTGGTAGACCGTGTCAATATCAGTATTCGGCACATAACCGCCTGCTGTGGTGGCGTTGCCGCCGCCGCCAAGACGCTCCAGAATGAACTGCATATTGATCTCACCCAGAGAGCGTCCGGACAAGCCAACGCCTTCGCCTGACTTGTAAAGAACGATGGAGCCCTGAATCCCCTTGAGGGTGATCAGCTCGTCTGCCGCCTTGGCGGCGGTGACACGGGCGACCTCGTTTCTCGCCTGGGCGATGGCGATGTCGCCGTGGTACATCCGGGCGCTGCGGATGATATCATTTCTCTGGTTGAAGCTCTCAAGATCGCTTTCAAAGAAGCGGCGGACCTCCACTGGGTCGGCACCGATGCGGCGCAGGAACGCTGCCGCCTCGAAGGTGCGTCCGCCGGTACGCATCATAAAGTTTTTGGTATCCAGCATAATGCCTGCCAGAAGACCTTCCATTTCCACGCGCAGGATATCCGACGGCTCCACCATGTACTGCAAAAGCTCCGTCACCAGCTCGCAGGCGGAGGAGGCGTAGGGCTCGTGGAAGTTGAGCGCGGCGCTCTCGATATAGCTGGTGGCGCGGCGGTGATGGTCGATGACTGCCACGCGGTTGCAGCTGTCCAGAAGCTGGCTGCTTTCCACCATGTCGGGGCGGTTGGTATCCACTACCACCAGCAGCGCGCCGGGGCGCGCGTGCAGGAACGCGTCAGAGCCGCTGATGAACACATCCTCATATTCCGGGAAAGAACTCAGCTTGCGCAGCAGGGCGGCGGCACTGTTGTTCTCCGTGTCGATGACGATGTTGTATTTTTTACCGTGCTTTCGTGCCACACAGCAAACGCCCGCCGCCGCGCCCAGCGCGTCCATATCGGCGTTTTCGTGACCCATGACGTAGACCTCGCTGGCATCCGAAATGAGATCGCCCAGCGCGTTCGCCATGACGCGGGATTTGACCTTGGTGCGCTTCTGGGTGGACTGGGCGCGTCCGCCGTAGAACTGGAAGTCCAGACTGTCCTTCACTACCGCCTGGTCACCGCCGCGGCTGAGCGCCATTTCAATGGACTTGGTCGCCCAGCGGAAGGACTCCTCATAAGTCTCGCACTCGCGGCCTGTGCCGATGGAGAGGGAGGCAATGACACCATCCTCACTGACGACCTGGTGAATGGTTTCCAGAATGGAGAATTTTTCCTCCAGAAGCTTCTCAAAGCACTGCTCGTCGCATACGAAGACGTAGCGGTCACGGTCATATTTGCGCAGCATACCGCCTGTGTCCTTGACGTATTCGTTGAGCAGTTCGTCAATCTGGGCAAGGACTGCGGACTTGCTTGCCTCGCCGCCGGCCTTCATCAGCTCTTCGTAGTTGTCCAGCATCAAAATGGACACCACAAGGCGGGATGCGTTATACACCGCGCGCAGATGTTCCCGCTCGGTCATATCCACAAAATACGCTGTTACCAACTGAATGTTGGATTTCCCGTTCACGCGGCTGACTGTGCCGAAGACCTGATAGGAGCGCTCATGCAGCTCGGTAATATCGTCGAGGGAGCTTTCGCCGTCCACGATCTTCTCATAGTGGAGGTCTGGCACCGCTTCGCCGATGGTTTTGCTGAACACATCGTCCCGCCCCTCGTGAAGCGCGAGAAAACCGTCATTTGCCCAGATGATCTCCCCGTTATCCGCGCGGAAGACGACCACAGGCAGCGGCGTGTTGAGCATACTGCTGCCGCCGCGTACCGCATCAGCACCGCCGGTAATGGTCTCCATATACTGGGACATGCTGCGCCGCCGTTTGCGGCTCTGGGTACGGTAGAACAGGAACAGCGCCAGCACTGCAACTGCCTCAACCGCTGCAAAAACCGGCTCAATGGGGATCGCTGCCAGAACAAACAGCGCAAGGCAGATGAAACAGGGGCGCAAATTTGCGTCCAGAAGCTTTGATAATCTCTTTTTCATGCGAAAAGTCCTCCTTATCCGCGCCTGAAACAGCGTGGTCCATACTTATCGCCAATAGATACAATATTATAACACAGCCGATTTGTAAAAGGAAGACTAAATATCTCAGCAGGAAGGGTTTATTTCAAGCGGAAAGGGATAATAAAACGGGAGCTCCTGCGGTGCAGCCGCAGGAGCTCCCGTTTTATTATCCCTTTTTCGCGCGGGGCTTGAGATCGTACCGGAACAGCCCGATAATGATGGAGCAAAGGCTGAAGATCTCGCAGACCGCGCCGCCGATGGCAACATTTACGATGTTGTAGGTCAGCCAGCAGGGGGAGCTGATAAAGCCGAACTTGCGGATGGTTGCGGCGTTCTGCAGCCGGAAGCTGATGGTTGTCGCTGTCATGCCGATGACGGGCAGAAGCTCGATCACGGCATTTCTCGCCGTAAAGTCCATGCCAAACACCGTGAAGGACAGAATGTAGGACAGGACATAGAGCGAGGTGAAGAAAATCAGCCAGAAGGAACGGTCAGCGCGGAACTTCTCGCGGTTTCCGTATACCACGGCGCGCATGATGCCAACGATGTTCATGCACATGCCCACCGGCGCGCCCATGAGAAGATAGTTCAGCGCGAACAGCACCGAGCCGAAGAACTGAAAGGTGATGACCTTTTTCGGGGTTTTCTGCTGAAAGGACAGAATGTTGAACGCCATGCCGGCGATGCCGACAGCCTGCGCGAACCACTCAAATGTTGTCATTGCGAAGCCTCCTTGTGTAATCAAATAATACTATAAGCTTTTGATTGCGCAGTGTCAACGTTGGGAAGGCGTTAAAGGGACGTTGCAAAACGCAACGCCCCTTTAAGAAAACATCGTATTTTCGCTTATATTCCCGCAAAATTGATTCGATTCTTTTCAATGCAGCGGAAGAACGCATCCACAACGTCGGGGTCAAACTGCGTGCCCCGTCCTTTTCGGATCTCCTCAATGATATAGGATTCGTCACATTTGTCGCGGTAGACTCTCACCGTGTTCATAGCATCGAAGGAGTCTGCCAGACAGAGGATGCGGGCGGTCATGGGGATCTCCTCGCCCTTCAGACCGAATGGGTAGCCGGTGCCGTCGTATTTTTCGTGATGGTACAGCGCGCCTTCGTCAACGCTGTCAAGGAAATTCATTTCCTTCAAAATCGTTGCGCCGATGGAGGTATGCGTTTTCATGATCTGGTACTCGGCATCACTCAGTCTGGAGGTTTTCTTCAAGATGGAGTCGGGAACGCCGACCTTTCCGATATCATGAAGCATGGCGATATAGTAAAGCTTTTCGACTGCGTCACGATCCCAGCCCATTTCCTCTGCGAGCATGAGAGAATACTGCGCCACGCGGAGGGAGTGATCGTCGGTGTAGGGATCCTTGGCATCGACCAGGGAGATAATGGCGCCGATGGTCTGGAAGGTGATCTGGGCTGACCGGTCATGCTCCTCCTTAACGGCTTTTTCCAGCTTATCCTGATATGCGTCGAGCTGCATCTGCTGTTTTTTGTGGGAAAGCGTAACAGCCAGACTGACGATCAGAGTACACAAAAACAGAAGCGGAAACCGGGCAAGGAAGGTCTTGGTATAGTGTGCCTCCACCACAAAACGCAGAGGGGTCCAAAAAAACGCGACCAGCACGATTTGCAGATACGCCCCTGCGACGGTTCCCGCCTTTATTCCGATGCTGGACATTATAAACATCGGCGCGAGCAGGATCCACAGTATGGAAAACCCGTCGCTTCCGCCGGACAGGATGTAGTAGGTGAATACACCCAGCAGACCAATCAGGCAGGCAAGGATCGAAATTGCGTGCTTTCCTGTTTTTTGTCCTACAAAATAAGTTGCGACAAACAATACACAGAGGGTGATAGAAGACGCCGCCATGCGATAATCGTGGGCAAGGAAATTCAGTACCGTCAGAATGGCGCTGAAGCCTGCCACGATCAATAGAGCGGTCTGGAGACCGCGCATGTTTTCCTCCATGCGCTTTCCGTCGTAAATGTTAGCGTGAAAGATGTCCCAGGATTCTTTTAAGAAGTTTTTGATTTTCATAAGCGGTTCTCTTTATATCAACAGGATTTATACACCATATCAGCTTGATAATAACACAAATAGTGAAATACGCAAGGCTGATTTCACTAAAAAACCCGATTGCGCAAGCAATCGGGTTTTTGGTGGGAGCGGGTGGATTCGAACCACCGAAGTCAGCGACAACAGATTTACAGTCTGCCCCCTTTGGCCACTCGGGAACGCTCCCATATTCAATTTTGCGCTGATCGGGAAAAGGTGGAGCTGGTAGACGGACTCGAACCCCCGACCTGCTGATTACAAATCAGCTGCTCTACCAACTGAGCTATACCAGCAAGTTTCGTTCAGCGACAAGACGTATAATACCAGAACCAGAACTGTTTGTCAACAACTATTTTCAAAAAAATGCGGAAAATTTTCGAACGGCAAAGGCGGTATCAGCGCGCCGCGTTTCGCGGCGCGCTGATGATGGAGTTTTAGTTGTTTCCGGTAAGGATCTGAGCCAGAGCGGAGTCCGCGCCGAGGATCACAGTCTTCTCGCTGCCGGTGAGGCTCTTCTTGAGAGCGTCCAGCGCAAGAGTAAACTCGTAGAAGTCCTTCTTGTCATCGGTATCGTAGGCGGCGGCGAGCATACGCATGTACTCAGCCTCGCCCTCGGCCTCCAGCTTGGCGGCCTCCGCCTTGGCATTGGAGATGATGATGTTCACCTGCTTATCTACGTCGTTGCGGAGGATGGAAGCCTCGTAGTTGCCGTCGGCGGTGTACTTCTCCGCCATCTGATTGCGCTCGGAGATCATGCGGGAGTAGACCGCGTTCAGGTTGGACTCGGGCAGGTCAAAGCGCTTGATCTTCACATCGTCCACGCCGATGCCGTAGGTCTGAGCCAGCTCATCCACAGAAGCGGCGATGCCGTTGTAGATGTGGTTGCGCTCCGCGCCGTCCTCCATGTTGATAATATCGGACTGTGCCAGCGTACCCATAACGTTCTTCAGCTCATTGTAGGTGATGGCATCCAGGCGCTGCTCGGCAACGCCGGTGGTGCCCAGAGTCTGGTAGAACTTCTTGGGGTCCTCGATGCGCCAGATAATGTAGCAGTCAACGGTCATATTCTGCTTGTCGGAGGTCAGCACCTCAGAGGGAGGGATATCGTAGAGCATGGCTGCCTTGGAAAAGCTCTTGACGCTGTCGATGAAGGGAGCCTTGAAGTGGAGACCGGCGGTATCCACGGTTTCGATGATCTTGGAGAAGCGAACCACGCAGGCGTATTCGTTTTCCCGAACGGTGTAGAATGAGTTGCTCAGAGTGATCACGGCAACGGCGGCGATGATCAGAGCAATGATGGAACCTTTGATCTTTTTCATAAAACGTTTCTCCTTTCGTTATTTGGCAAAGCTCTCAAGGGGGAGCATCATATCTACGTTGCCCTCGCTGCCGGTGGTGTCGATATAGACCTTCACGCCGGGCAGGATCTCCTGAATGGCTTCGTAGTACATTCTGGACTTGGTGATGCCGGGGTTGCGGGAGTACTCCTCGTACATGGCGGTGAACATGGCGACCTGCTCGGTAGCCTCGTTGATACGGCGCTGCTTGAGGTACTCGGCGTTCTGGATCAGCTTATCTGCCTCGGCCTGGGCGTTGGGGATCTGGGCGTTCTGGTATGCCTTGGCGTCGTTGACCACGGTCTCCGCCTGCTGCTTGGCAGTCTCGACGGCCTTGAAGGCCTCAATGACCTCCTGCGTGGGGGGCTCGGAGTCCTGGATCTTGACATCCACCAGCGTCAGACCGATGTTGTACTCAGCGAGGATGGAGGAGACCAGCTCCTTGACCTGCCGCTGGATGTTCTCCTTACCGTCGGTCAGAACGGAATCAACGGTGCTGGAGCCGACCACGTTGCGGACCTGACTCTGAATGAGGTTGCGCAGGATATCCTGGGGGGCATCGCTGGCGTAGAGGTACTGGACAGGATCGGAGATCTTGTACTCCACGAAGAAATCCACGTTGACGATGTTGTAGTCGCCAGTGATCATGGTGCTCTCATCTTCCACGACCTTATAATCGTCGTTCCCTTCGGTGCGGTAGCCCAGCTCGATTTTCTGGTAAACGTGGACATTGACCTTTTCCACCTGCTGGATGCCGAAGGGCAGCTTGAAGTGGACGCCTGCGTCGTTGATGGCGGTGACCTTGCCGAAGGTAGTGACGACCGCCTGCTGCTTATCGTCCACCGTGTAGAAGCAGGTGGACGCGCCGAGGATCAGGATCAGTGCAAGCGCGATCAGCGGGAGCTTGCGAAGAAGCTTTTTTGCGCCGCCGGAGGAATTTTTCCTGGGCTGCTGGGGAGGGGTATCAAAGGGAGCTTGATTGTTGAAGTTGTAATTTTCCATGTTTTATTCTCCTTTTTCAAAATTTAATTCGGTGAAGAGGTTTTCCGCCTCGCGCTGGAGCTGGGCGGATGCCCACGCTGTCAGCATGATCAGAAGCACCTGTTCTACTCTCTGCTTCGCGCCGGGATAAGGTTCGCTGTATTCGGCAAGGCTTTCGTCGATCGCCTGCTTGAGCGCCGGTTGGTCTGCTGCCAGATCACGGAGCTTCGCCGCTACATGGAGAAAGGCGAAGTAGAGCTGACTGTCGTCGATGGAGTCGTCCGACTCGATGTCCAGTTTTCCGTTGACGTAGGACAAAAGAGAACAGATCTTTTCCATCGGAAGAACACCCTTGAGCATATTGATGATCGCGATGCGGCAGAACTGGCGGCAGGTGTAGCGCTTTCCCACGGGTGGGGACAGGAAGCCGCGCTTCACCCAATTTTGCACCGCGTGGGACTCCAGACCGGTGACGGCGGCGACCTGACTGCGCACCATGCCACCTGCGAGGAACATGGAGCGTATCTGCGACTGCGCGGATTCCGGTTGGTCACGGCGCGCGGTGAGCACCGTTCCGGGAATGGTCCATTCCATTTTGTGCACCTCCTTATCGGATGATATGATTGTACTACGCAATCATATGATTGTCAACGGGTGTCGAAGAACTTCGTATAACAGCACAAATTTGGATGGTGGAACTGTATAGAATATCCAAAAACGAAGCAGGGATGCCGCGATGCGGCATCCCTGCGGATCACTCTTTGATTTTTGCCCGGTTTCGGATTTGATTGGTTTGACGGTCTGAGCGGTTGTTTTTGGCGATCAGTTCGGAGATCAGCCCCTCGGTGGCTTCGATCTCGTCACGAAACTCCTTGGCGGGGACCCGCACCGCACCGTGTCCGATGATGATCATCTGCTCCAGATTGTCCGAGGTTGCGACTCTCACCCTGTGCTCCTTTGCCAGATCGTAGGTCGCCCGCTCAATGTAGGTATCCGCCGTTTCCGCCTCCTTTGTGTAGACAACGTGGATGCCGTTCCAATGCTCCACCGAACCGGGGTTGCCCTTGACCTTGTAAGCGTCAAAAACAAGGATGACGACGCACTTTTTGAACCCCTGATAGTTGCAGAGGATATCCATCAGCATCCGCCGCGCTGCTTCCAGATTGGTTTTTGCCATTTCCTTCAGCTCGTCCCATGCGTGGATGATGTTGTAGCCATCCACCAGCAGGTACTCCGGTCCTGCTGCCCGGGGCGGCACCGTGCGGCGAACCGTTCCATTGCTGATGGGGCGGTTTCGCGGCTGAAAATCCTTGCGCTTCACCTCGCCGTAGGTGCGCTCGTAGATCGCCAGCAGCTCCGCGTCCTCCTCACGGGAGGAGGCGTAGGACGCGCGGCGCTGGGGGGCAGGCGCGGAGGCGGGTTCTTCCTTCGGTTTCTCCAAAGAAATGCCGGGGGAAACGTGCGCCGCCGCGGGCACCTCGCTCCATTTGACAGTGAAGCCCGCGCCGTGGTCGCAGAAGACGGAATCGGGGCTGTTTTCCAGGTCCCGCTCGGCATCGTAGCCGATGGCGGCGATGACCTCCGCCTCGTTGTGGCACGGCTCATAGCCCCGCACCGAGCAGGTCAGCCGTCCCCGTCCGCGGCTGTACGCCGTGACGGTCTGCCAGTAGTCGCTCATGGCGGAAACGGGGGCGCTGCCGGTGAGCAGGGCGGTGTCGCCCACGGTCTCGGGGGCTTCAAAGCGCCCGCCCATCTGCTGAATGTCGTTGATGGCTCTGCCGAGGTTGTCCGCCGGGATCTCCAGCCGGAAATCGTACCACGGCTCAAGCAGAATGCTTTTTGCACCCATTAAGCCCTGCCGGATGGCGCGGTAGGTCGCCTGACGGAAGTCGCCGCCCTCCGTGTGCTTGAGGTGGGCGCGTCCGGCGGTGAGGGTCAGGCGAATATCGGTGATGGGCGAGCCAGTCAGCACGCCCAGATGGGCTTTCTCCATGAGATGGGTGAGGATCAGCCGCTGCCAGTTGCGGTCCAGATCGTCCTCGCTGACGATAGTACCAAATTGCACGCCGCTGCCCCGGGGGAGCGGCTCCAGCAGGAGATGCACCTCCGCATAGTGGCGCAGAGGCTCATAGTGCCCCACGCCCAGCACGGGTTCGGTGATAGTTTCTTTATATACGATGCTGCCCGTGCCGAATTCTACCGCCATGCCGAACCGTTCGGCAATGACGCGCTGCAATATCTCAAGCTGCACCTGCCCCATCAGACGGATGTGGATCTCCTGTGCGTGGGCGTTCCAGTCGATATGGAGCAGGGGATCTTCCTCTTGTAAAGCCCGCAGCTTTTCCAGTGCTGTGTGGGCATCCACGCCATCGGGCAGGAGAAGCTGGTAGTTGAGAACAGGCTCCAGAGCGGGGGACTGGGACTTTCTTTCCACGCCGAGACTGTCGCCCGCGGCGGTGCGGGAGAGTCCTGTAACGGCGCATACGCTGCCCGCACGGACCTCGTCCACAGCTTCAAACTTTGTTCCCGAGTAGATGCGGATCTGATCGACCTTTTCCTCCCACGCGTCCTCGCCGCTGCCGCCGGTGAGGGGCTGGCGGCAGCGCAGCGCGCCGCCGGTGACCTTCAGATAGGTCAGGCGCTTGCCCTGATTGTCCCGCCCGACCTTGTAGACCCGGGCGGCAAAGGCATCGCCGTAGGCGGGGCGGGTGGCGTACCGCTCCAGTACGGAGAGAAATTCTTCTACACCGTCCAGACGCAGAGCGGAGCCGAAGCAGCAGGGGAACAGCCTGCGGCGGGCAACGAGATCGCGGAGGGTGTCATCGTCCAGTGAGCCTGTTTCCAGATATTGCTCCATCGCCGCCTCGTCGGACAGGGCGGCATCCTCAAAAAGCTGCTCGTCCGGTGCGCCAAAGTCCGCGAAATTTCCGCTGAGCTGACTGCGCAGGGTGGAAAGGAGGGCGGCGCGGTTCGTGCCGGGGGCATCCATTTTGTTGATAAAGAGGATGGTGGGGATGTGGTAGCGCTCCAGCAGCCGCCAGAGGGTCAGCGTGTGCGCCTGTACGCCGTCCGTGCCGCTGATGACGAGAACGGCGCAGTCCAGAACGGACAGCACCCGCTCCATCTCGGCGGAAAAGTCCACGTGACCAGGGGTGTCAAGGAGCGTCACCTCGCAGGAGCCGCTCAAGGGAAAAACTGCCTGCTTGGAAAAGATCGTGATGCCCCGCTCCCGCTCCAGCGTATCCGTATCCAGAAAAGCGTCCCGGTGGTCGACACGCCCCAGCTTTCTGATGCGCCCGGAGAGATATAAAATTGCTTCCGACAGCGTTGTTTTGCCCGCGTCAACGTGGGCAAGAATGCCGATAACCAGTTTTCTCATTGATATATGATCGCTTTCACGTTAAAATTTTTGTAATCTTTAGTATAAAATAAGGTTGAGAAAAATACAACCGAATTATTTTGACGGTTTACAACATCGTCCTGCGGATGAAGCTCTCCCCATTGTTTTCTTTTTCGGGGTATGATATAATAAAAGATACGGAATTTTTACACAAAGGAGAACGCTATGCGGATCGGAAATGTTGAGATCGCGTCCAAGCTGGCGCTTGCGCCCATGGCGGGCGTGACGGACGCCGCCTACCGGCAGATCTGCTCCGAGCTGGGGGCGGGACTTACCTATACAGAGCTGGTCAGCGCCAAGGCGCTGTGCTATCAGGATAAAAAAAGCAAGCTTTTATTGCAGCCATTTTCCGGAGAGTCACCCTTTGTGGCGCAGATCTTCGGAAGCGACATCACCTGCATGGCGGAGGCGGCGCAGATCGCCATCGAAGCCAGCGGCGCGGAAATACTGGATATCAATATGGGTTGTCCGGTGGGGAAGGTCGTTTCAAGCGGCGATGGCTGCGCGCTGATGAAGGATCCCGAAAAGGCCGCCCGCATCGCCGAGGCGGTGGTGAAGGCATCGCCTGTTCCCGTAACGGTGAAAATGCGCCGGGGATGGGACAAGGGCAGCATCAACGCTGTGGAGCTCTCCAAAATGCTGGAGGAGGTCGGGGTCAGCGCTGTGGCTGTCCACGGACGCACCCGGGTGCAGATGTACGGCGGCACCGCCGACTGGAGCACCATCCGCGAGGTGAAGGAGGCGGTGTCCATTCCGGTTATCGCCAACGGTGATATATTCTGTGCCGAGGACGCTGTGCGCATCCTGAAGCAGACCGGCGCGGATGCCGCCATGATCGGCAGAGGATGCTTTGGCAATCCCTGGCTGTTTCGGGAGGCGAAGGCCGCGCTGGAGGGTGAGCCGATCCCCGAGCGTCCGCCCCTCCATGAGCGGTGCGACACGGCGGTGCGCCATATCGAGCTTGCCGCGCGGTACAACTGCGAGAAGATCGCCGTTCTCACCGCCCGCAGGCATTACGCATGGTATCTCAAGGGTGTGAGCCATTCCACTTATTATAAGGAACAGATCGTCCGCATGGAAACGCTTGATGACGTTTACCGCGTGACGGCGGGAATCAAGAGGGATCTGCATGACTGAAAAGGAGCTTGTCCGCGCGGCGGCAGGCGGTGATGATGCCGCCTTTGCCGAGCTGGTGCGGATGTATGAAAATAAAGCGTTCCATCTGGCGCTGCGGATGTGCGGCAATGAGGAGGACGCAAGCGATGTGGCGCAGGACGCGTTTCTTGCCGCATGGAAGGGACTGCCGTCCTTTCGCGGCGAGGCGGGGTTTTCCACATGGCTTTACCGCCTTGTGTCCAATGCTGCCATCGACCATCTGCGCCGCACGAAGCACCAGCGGGGCAATGTGAGCCTTGACGATGAGGAGCTGAATCTGGATGCGCCCGACTCCGCACCCGGTCCGCAGGAGAGCGCCGAGGGCATGGAGCTGCAGCAGGCAGTTCAGGAAGGCTTGAACGCGCTGGGGGACGACCACCGGACGGTGCTTGTGATGCGCGAGGTGCAGTGCCTGAGCTATGAGGAGATCGCCCACGCACTCTCCATCGACCTTGGCACCGTAAAAAGCCGAATCTCCCGGGCAAGAAACGCGCTGAGAAAAATTTTGCTCAAAAGCGGGAACTTATCCGGTTATCTGCCGTCTAACTTAGCGGATAAAAACGAGAGGAGGGGCTGATCGTGCAAGTGTGTGAAAAATATGAAGCGCGGATCAGCGCCCTGATCGACGATGAACTGCCTGCCGGGGAGCGGCTTGAGGTGCTGGAGCATCTTGACGCTTGCCCCGTGTGCAAGGCATACTGGGGGGAGCTTCTTTTGATCCGCGACGCGCTGCGTGAGCCGGAACAGAAGGCTCCCGCAGGCTTTGCCGATGCCGTTATGGCGCGGGTGCGCGCCACCACGCAGGAGTCCTGCGCAGCTCCGGAAAAGAAAACGCTGCGTTTCCCCGGCTGGAAGCGTATGGCGGGACTTGCCGCCTGCTGTGCTGTGGTGCTGCTGGGTGTATGGGTAATGGATCTTGCGCCGGAAATGCTGGGCGGTGCCGATGACTGCGCTGTCAGAAACGGCGCGGCACCTCAGATGTACGCGGAGGATTCCAACACCGGAAGCGCGGCATGGGATTACGGTTTTGATGCCGCGGACAGTGCCGAGGAGCCGGAGGCGGATTGTGGTGTGTACAATGCGTACAATACGGACAATGCCGCTTGCTACGGTGCGCCGGAGAGTGCGGGTGAGACCGATGATGCCGAGTGTGGTGCCGCTGCAACGCTGATGACTGACAGCGAGGTGGCCCGTCGCTGGGTGGAGGATACACTGGGCGAACCGTGGAAGAGCAAGAGCTACGTGCTCAGCAAGGAGCAGTACGGCGACCTGCGCAAAGCACTGGAGGATGCCGGAGAGCAGTTCAACGAGATCGTGGGCGAGATCCAGGATGGCAGCTATCTGTTGCTGCTGACTGAATGAGAGAACAAGGAGTGCCGCAATTCTGCAGCACTCCTTGCTTTTTTAATTTTTGTTTTGCTTCCGGTACTCTCTGGGCGTTACGCCGTGGTAACGCTTAAAGATCTTGGAAAAATAGTTCACATCCGGGATGCCGCAGTACTGCGCCACGGTCTGCACCTGCAGGGTGCTGCCCCGCAGCAGGTCGGCGGCATGGGCGGCGCGGCGCTCGTTCACATAGTCTGTCACGGTCTTGCCCGTTTCCTGCCGGAACAGGGTGGAGAGGTATCCTGCGCTGATGTTCAGATTTTCCGCGATGGTGTGCAGGCTTAGATCCTGAGAGAGGTCGGCGTCAATAAACAGCACCGCTTTTTCTACAAGAGGGGAGTAGTGCTGCGCGGTGTGCTTGCGCACCAGACGGCAGTAGGAGCGCACCATGTCCGCAAACAGCTCCTCGCCCGCGTTCACGGCGGGGAGGCTCTCGATTCGTTTGGCAAAATTGGAGGAGATCTCGTCCAGATACACCGGATGCACGCCGCCGCGCTCTGCCGCCTTGCGCAGGAGCGTGTTGCCGATGACGCAGTAGTTTTTGATGTTTCGCAGGGGATCGGCGGCGCGGGGAGCGAAGTGGGTGGGGATGAAGCCGTTCAAAAGCCGCTCCGCGCGGAGGATCTGACCGCGGGAAACGATTTGCATCAGCTCGTTTTCGCTGTCGTAGCGTGCCTGCATGATCTGCATGTCCATCAAAAGCTGACGGCTGGAGTTTTCTTCGGTGATGGAATGGAGCGGGGGAAATTGCGCGTCGTGGTCGATGTCCACGATTTGAAATTCGTCCCAGATGGTCTCGCCGAAAGCGGTGAAGAGGTTCAGCAGCAGAGCGGTGTCTTGAAAGACGGGGATATTGATATAGTAATCCTCCACACGCCTGTGCAGCCACGGCGGAACGCCCAGACGATCCGCCTCCGCGAGAAAGCGGTCGGGGCTCATTTCGAAGGTGATATACGGTCCCGCGATCAGTGCGGTGTGACGGGGCGTATCGGGCAGGATCAGAAAAAGGTAGCTGCAAAAAAATTCGTCCGTCAGACGGTAGATGGTGCTGCCCTTTGCCTGCGTGACTGTGTCGCGAAAGAGCTGGTCGTAGCGGTCGTCCAGCCCCAGAAAGCTCCGAAGGCCCAGATCCACCGCGGTCTCCCGCTCCTCGCCGGGGGTGAGGGTCGTGATTTGAAGATGGAACTTTTTGCCAATGTTTATCAAAAACTCCAATGCGGATTCGGGGGACATCAGATCATCTCCTCTACTGGTATTCTGCACAAAGCGGAAACGTTTCCTTTTATATTATCATACAATCCGATGGTTTTGGCAAGAGGGAATATAAAAATTATACGGAAACAGGTGAAAATTTTCCTCACACGATATAAGGTTTCTTGGTATCATATACTTGACAATCTTTTGATGAGGTTGCAACTTTTTTACGCAAAACAAATCACGAGAAAAGAGGAAAAACTTATGGCAAAGAAAGCCCCTAAGCTGGATGAAAACGGCTTCCGCCAGTTTGGTATCCGCGACAGTATCGCTTACGCCGCCGGTGACCTCGGCTGCAACATGAGCTTCGCCCTGAAGGGCACCATCATGCCTCTGTTCTGGACTCAGGTCATGGGTCTGAGTGCATGGTACTCTCTGCTGATCGTCATCCTGCAGGTTTGGGATGCGATCAACGATCCCCTGATCGGCTCCATTGTTGATGCCGACAAGCATCAGTACAAGCGCAACAAGTTCCTGCAGTACATTTGGGTCGGCTCCATCGGTCTGATTGTGGGCGGTGCCCTGTGCTTCCTGCCCTTCCCCGGTGCTCCCGAGTGGGCAAAGATTGTTATCTTTATGGCAGGTTATGTTGTTTGGGACGCTTTCTACACTGTTGCTAACGTGCCTTACGGCTCCCTGCTGTCCCTGATTTCCGATAAGCCTGCTGACCGCGCTTCCCTGTCCGCATGGCGTTCCATCGGCTCCATGGTCGGCAATATGCTGCCCATGATGATCCTGCCCATGCTGGTTTACAACGAGGATAAGTCCCTTAACGGTGGCAGAGTGTTCCTTGCTGCTCTGATCATGGGTGTTCTGGGCTTTATCTGCTTCCAGTTCATGATCAAGAACACTGAGGTTCGCGTGGATACCAGTGTTTCCGTGAATGAAGACCAGCCCAAATTCAATGTCTTCAAGGCTATGGGCAACTTCCTCAAGAACCGTCCCGCTGTCGGTGCTACTCTGGCTGCTATGGGTATGTTCATTGGTATGCAGGGCGCTTCCACTGCGGTTTCCGTTACTTTCCAGATCTACTTCAAGAACCCTCAGATCTCCGGTCTGATCTCCGCTTTCTCCATGATCCCCATCGTTATCTTTACTCCCCTTGCCCGTAAGATGGTTACCAAGTACGGCAAGAAGGAGCTGTCCATTGTCGGTTCTATCTGCTACATCGTTGGCGGACTGTTCCTGTTTGCTGCACCTCTGGGTATTATTCCCGTCAGCGATGGAAACACCGGTCTGGAT
>JAZOBV010000054.1:0-10649 GCA_045596145.1 Candidatus Pelethomonas sp. | reverse complement strand
CATATCGACGAGATCGGCCTGATCGTCACCAACATCGCCTCCAGCGGTATGCTGCGTGTGGCGAATGCCGGCGGCGTTCGCGCTGGCGTGTACCCCGGTCATAAGGTCGTCGTCCACGGCTACGCCGGCACGATCTACGGCGCAGGGGTGCATAATAAAGCCATGACCAAGGGCGACCTCAAGGCCGGGGACCTTATCATCGACATCGGCGCGAAGGACGAGGAGGACGCGCGTCAGTATGTGCAGGAGGGCGACGTGATCCACCTGCACACCTACCACGAGGAGCTGCTGAACGGTCTTCTCTGCGCCCGCGCCATTGACGACCGGGGCGGCGCGTTCATTATTCTGGAAGCACTCAAGCGGGCAAAGGAGCGCGGCTGCAAGATCGGTGTTTACGCCGCCACCACCGTCGGTGAGGAGACCACCATGCGCGGCGCCCACTGGGCTGGCAGCGCGGTAAATCCCAATGTTGCCATCGCCGTGGACGTTACCTACGCCCAGGATTATCCCGGCACTGACCCTAATGAGTCCGGTGACGTGCAGCTGGGCAAGGGTCCCGTTATCTGCAACAGCTCTATCGCAAACAGAAAGGTCAACGAGCTGCTCAAGAAATGCGCCAGGGATAAGGATATTCCCTATCAGATCGAATCCTTTGTGGGACGCACCGGAACGGACGCGGACAAGATCCATTTCGCAAACGCCGGTGTGGTGACTGCGCTGCTGTCTCTGCCTCTGCGCTATATGCACTCCCCCAGCGAGGTCTGCGACCTGAAGGATGTGGAGAACAGCATCGAGCTGCTGGCGGAGTTCCTCTGCCGGATCGATGAAACCACCAACCTTGATCCCTTTCAGTAAACATTAATAAAAAACGGTCTGTTGCAGGTTGTGAACTGCAACAGACCGTTTTGCTTTACTTGGAGGCAATCAGCTCCTGCTTCTGCGCTCGCGTCATGCGCTTAATGGCATACTCCCGGGACATGGCTTTTTCCTTGGTTTCGTGTTCCTCGTGGTATACCAGCGTTACCGGAAGGCGGGAGCGGGTGTATTTGCTGCCCCTGCCCGCGTTGTGGGCGGCAAGGCGGCGCTGGAGGTCGTTGGTCCAGCCGGTATAGAGCGTTCCGTCAGCGCAGGAGAGAATATAGGTATAGTTCACCGCTTACTGATCATCCGTTTCGTCATTTCTTTCGGCGGGAGCCTTCTTCCAGAGCTTCGGTGCGCTGCTCTCAGCGCGGCGCTTTCTTCTGTGGCGGCGGATCAGCATAATGGCGGCAGCGATCACGATGCCCCAGACGATCAGCGTCAGCCAGTTGCGGGCAATGTAGATCACAAAGTCCTCCAGATTTTCCACAGCCTGCTCCAGACCGCGCTGAAATGCGGTGGACAGACGGTCACCGAAGGTAACAGGGGTCACTTCCTCGTTGGACAGGCGGTAAACCTCCCGCAGGGAAAGACGGATGGTGGAGAAGTCCACCAGGCTGTCGTAGCTTCTGAGGCTTCCGGTGAGGTATTCGATCTGCAGCTCGGTGTCGCTGATGGCACTTTCGATGGTGATGATGTCCGCCATGTCTTCCGCCTTGGCAAGCAGCTCCTGCAGGCGCAGCAGCTTGGTGCGCTGGGTGGTCAGGCGTGCCTCAAGGTCATAGTAGGCCTCGCTGACATTCTGACTGTACTCGTTGCGGTAGGTCATGTGGGCAACCTCGCCCGCCTGATCGAGAAATTCCGTAAAGCGGGAGGCGGGAACGCGGATGACGCAGTAAACCGAGCGGTAGGTGCCGCCCTGATTCAGCTCACGGCTCTCAAAATAACCGCCCAGAGAGCTGACCAGCGCGGTGACAGCGCTGCTGGTCTGGTCAAAATCCCGGGTTTCCAGTGTCATGTCGGCGGTGTAGATCATCTTGGCGTTTTGCAGTGCGGAGTTGGATACCGTACTGTCTGTGAGGGGACTTTCGGGGGCTCCGGTCTCAATCTCAGCCTTGGAGTCCTCTGCCCAGCCGTAGTTGTAATCGCCTTTGTCGTAGCCCATGCTCACAGAACCGTTTTCCTGCGGTGCGCTGTCATAGCCGGCGTTGTTCGATGCGGAGCTGCCGCAGCCGGTGAGCAGGAGCAGAACCAGAAGCAGCGCGGGGATCGTTCTTTTCATCTTTGTTTCCTCCTTTTTGTCCCATCTTCCGGGTGGGATCCTATCTGTTCAGACGCACACTGCACAAAAATGTTCCACTTTAAATGGAAAAATTTGATGCTGTATTGAAAAATTCTGCGGAAGGCTCTAAAATAAGGGTAAAAGGATACGCAAGGAGGAAGCGTTATGACCATTACCTATCTGGGGCACGCCTGCTTTATGCTGGAGAGCGGCGGCTATCGCGTGATCCTCGACCCCTGTAAGGGAGTCCCCGGTGTGCGGGATACCGGGGGCGAGGCGGAGGCGGTGTATTGCAGCCACGGTCATTTTGACCATTGCTACACGGAAAAGATCCAAATAAGAGAGGGCGTCGCATCGCCTTTCTCTGTTCGCGAGGTCGCCAGCTTCCATGATGACGCGCAGGGCGCGAAGCGGGGAGAGAATACGATCCGTGTTCTGACTGCTGATGGTATTACCGTTGCGCATCTGGGCGATCTGGGGCATCAGCTCAGCGCGGAGCAGCTTGCTGCCATCGGCAAATGCGATGTTCTGCTCCTGCCTGTGGGCGGCACTTATACGCTGGACTGCCGTGGCGCGAAGGCGGTCGCGGACGCGGTCGCACCCCGCGTGATCTGCCCCATGCACTACCGCCGGGGCGACATGGGCTTTGAGGTGCTGCAAACGATCGAGGAATTTACCGGGCAGTACCGCACTGAGGATGTCCACATGCTGACAGAAAGCACGCTGGAGCTGAATGAGGAGGTTTTGCACCGCGGCGGCGTTGTGGTTTTTCGGCCGTGAGATTCAAGTTGGGGGCGCAAAACAGCGCCCCCAACTTGAAGTCTGAAAACAGTCATCAAAAAATCTCCACAAAAATTTCCCTGTGACACCCCGCACTCTTTGGCGGTTCAAAGTGCAGGAAACCGTTGACAACGGTGCGTGCCTGCCTGTATAATGAATCGATAGGAATCATGGTTGGAGAGGAGAATCACAGTGGAGTATATCCTGAAAAATGCGAAGGTTTATCAAAACGGCGAACTGATCGCGGCGGACATTTCCGTTCGTGACGGTCGTATCGTTTCCATCAACCGGGACGTAGAGCCTACCCCCGGTGCTTCCGTCATTGATTTGAATAATGGTGTTGTTTTTCCCGGTTTCGTTGATGTGCATGTTCATCTTCGAGAGCCGGGTTTTTCTTATAAAGAGACCATTAAAACCGGCACGCTTGCCGCCGCCCGGGGCGGCTTTGCTCACGTCTGCCCCATGCCGAATCTCAGCCCTGTGCCGGACAGCGTGGAGCATCTTGCTGAGCAGCTCAGATTGATCGAGCAGGATGCCTGCATCCATGTTCATCCTTTCGGTGCCATCACTGTGGGTGAGCAGGGTGAGCAGATGGCAGACCTTGATGGCATGGCAGAAAATGTTGCCGGATTTTCCGATGACGGCAGAGGTGTGCAGAGCGGGGATATGATGCGCGAAGCCATGCTCCGCGCCAAGGCGTTGAACAAGATCATCTCCGCCCACTGCGAGGATAACGCGTTGCTCCACGGCGGCTATATCCACGACGGTGAGTACGCAAAGCTGCACGGTCACCGCGGCATCTGCTCGGAGAGCGAGTGGGGTCCCATCAAGCGGGATCTGAAGCTTGTGGAGGAGACCGGCTGCGCCTACCACGTCTGCCATATCTCCACCAAGGAGAGTGTGCAGCTCATCCGCGAGGCAAAGGCGCGGGGCGTGAATGTTACCTGCGAGGTCGGTCCACACTATCTGGTGTTCAATGACATGGATTTGCAGGAGGATGCCAGGTTTAAGATGAATCCCCCTATCCGCTCTGAGGAGGATCGGCTGGCGCTCATTGAGGGCATCAAGGACGGCACCATCGACATGATCGCCACCGACCACGCTCCCCACAGTGCGGAGGAAAAGGGCAAGGGATTGGAAAAGAGCGCCATGGGTGTTGTGGGTATCGAGACCTCTTTCCCAGTGTGCTATACCAAGCTGGTCAAGAGCGGCATTATCACACTGAAACGGCTGATGGAGCTGATGCATGACGCGCCCGCAGCACGCTTCGGCTACGGTACCGAGCTGAAAGAGGGCGAAACCGCTGACCTCACTGTATTTGACCTTGAGAAGAAATTTACCGTCGATCCCGCTGAATTTGTGTCTATGGGCAGAGCAACGCCCTTTGCCGGAATGGAGCTTACAGGTGTCTGCAAGCTCACCATGATCGGCGGCGAGATCGTCTGGCAGGAGGGAAAATAATGAAACAGGGAATTTACACCATCGCATCCAACCGTCCCTTGACGGCAGATGTTTTTGAGATGCGTCTTCTGGGCGACACCAGCGCCATCACCGCCCCCGGTCAGTTTATCAACATCAAGCTGGATGGGCTGTTCCTGCGCCGCCCCATCTCCGTGTGCGACTGGGACGACGAGAGCATCACCATCATTTATAAGGTGGTTGGTAAGGGGACTGCCCGGATGAGCAAGATGGGCGAGGACGAAAAGCTGGATGTCCTTACGGGTCTTGGCAACGGCTTCGATGTGTCCAAATGCGGCGATACCACGCTGGTCATCGGCGGCGGAGTGGGCGTTCCTCCCATGTACGGTCTTGCGAAGGCTCTGCTGAAAGCCGGGAAGACCCCTGTTGCCATCCTCGGCTTCAATAAGAGTGAGGAGCTGTTCTATGAGGACAAGTTCAAGGCACTGGGTATTGAAACCATCGTCACCACTGTGGACGGAAGCCACGGCACAAGGGGCTTCGTTACCAACGCCCTGCCCGAAACCTACGATTACTTCTGCACCTGCGGTCCCGAGCCGATGCTGAAGGCTGTTTATAACGCCACTGCCACCAGCGGTCTCCTCAGCTTTGAGGAGCGCATGGGCTGCGGCTTCGGCGCGTGCATGGGATGCAGCTGCGAGACTAAGTACGGCAACAAGCGCATCTGTAAGGACGGCCCCGTGCTGGAGAAGGAGGAAATCATATGGTAAGTACAAAGGTAACGCTCTCCGGCATCGAGCTGGACAACCCCATTATCCCCGCCAGCGGCACCTTCGGCTACGGCTACGAGTACGCTGAGCTGTACGATATCAACTGTCTGGGAACGTTCTCCTTCAAGGGAACCACAAAAGATCCCCGTTTCGGCAATCCCACTCCCCGAATCGCGGAATGCACCGCCGGCATGATCAATGCCGTCGGTTTACAGAACCCCGGTGTGGATAAGGTCATTGCGGAGGAGCTTCCCAAGCTGAAAAAGTGCTTCTCAAAGCCTGTCATGGCAAATGTCAGCGGCTTTTCCATTGAGGTCTATGCCTACACCTGCGAGAAGCTGGATAAGGAGGAGCAGGTGGGCTGGCTGGAGGTCAATATCTCCTGCCCCAATGTCCACAACGGCGGCATGAGCTTCGGCGTTGACCCGAAAGCCGCCGCCGAGGTCACGAAGGCGGTCAAGGCTGTCACGAAAAAGCCGGTCTATATGAAGCTTTCCCCCAATGTCACGGACATTGTTTCCATCGCAAAGGCCTGCGAGGACGCAGGCGCGGACGGCATCAGCCTCATCAATACCCTTCTGGGTATGCGCATCAATCTGAAGACCCGCAAGCCTATCATCGCCAATAAAATGGGCGGTTTTTCCGGAAGTGCTATCTTCCCCGTGGCGGTGCGCATGGTCTATCAGGTGGCAAACGCGGTGAAAGTCCCCGTCATCGGCATGGGCGGCGTATCCTGCGCTGAAGATGTGATCGAAATGATGCTGGCGGGTGCTACGGCGGTCGAAGTCGGCGCGGCAAACCTTGTCGATCCCTTCATCTGCCGGGATATTATCAATGATCTGCCCCGCGTCATGGAAAAGTACGGAATCAAGGATTTGAAAGATATTATAGGAGGAGTCAACAATGGGTAAGGACGTAATCATCGCACTGGATTTTGACAGCAAAGCAAAAACTCTGGAGTTTCTGGACAAGTTCACCGAGGAGAAGCCCTTCGTGAAGATCGGCATGGAGCTTTACTACGCCGAGGGTCCCGCCATCGTGCGCGAGATCAAGGCACGGGGACACAAGATCTTCCTCGACCTCAAGCTCCACGATATCCCTAACACCGTCAAGAAGGCAATGAGCGTTCTGCGGGAGCTGGATGTTGACATGACCAACCTCCACGCCGCCGGAACCAAGGCTATGATGGAGGCCGCTCTGGAGGGTTTGACCCGCGCGGACGGCACCCGTCCCCTGCTGATCGCCGTCACCCAGCTTACCTCCACCTCTCAGGAGCGTATGACAAACGACCTTCTCATTGAGAAGCCTTTGGACGAGGTCGTCATGCACTACGCAAAGTGCGCCGCCGAGGCGGGTCTTGCCGGTGTGGTCTGCTCCCCTCTGGAGGCGGGCAAGGTGCATGAGACCTGCGGCGCAAGCTTCGTTACCGTCACCCCCGGTGTCCGCTTCGCTGACGGCGATGTGGGCGATCAGGTCCGCGTGACAACCCCCGCCAAGGCGAAGGAGATCGGCTCTGACTATATCGTTGTGGGACGCCCCATTACGCAGGCTGATGATCCTGTGGCTGCCTACCGCCGCTGTGTAGCGGAGTTCGTGGGCTAAGCATGAGCTTTCACACCATTCTCTTTGACCTTGACGGCACGGTGACCGACCCCAAGGAGGGCATCACCCGCTCGGTTGCTTACGCTCTGGAGCATTTTGGCATCAAGGTCGATGATCTCGATACATTGACCAAATTTATCGGACCGCCGCTTATCGAGTCCTTCAGCGAGTTTTACGGACTGAGCGATGAGGACAGCAAAACTGCTGTGGACAAGTACCGGGAGCGCTACCGCGCTACCGGCTGGGCAGAGAATATCCCCTATGACGGCATGGCTGAGCTTCTTGCAGACTTAAAAAAAGCGGGAAAGACCATCAGTCTTGCCACCTCCAAGCCGGAGGAGTTTGCTGTTAAAATTCTCCGGCATTTTGATCTTGCCGAGTATTTTGACCTCATCTGCGGCGCACCGATGGATGCCCCTAAGGGACACGGCAAGGTGGACGTGATCGAGGACGCGCTGAAGCGGCTGAACATCACCGACCGAAGCGGGGTTCTCATGGTGGGTGACCGGCTTCACGACACTGAGGGTGCCCACAAGGCGGGACTTCCCTGCGCCGGTGTGCTGTACGGCTACGGCGACCGCGCCGAGCACGAGAAGTACGGCTCGGACTTCATCGCCGGGGATATGCATGAGCTGAGAAAACTTCTGCTGGGATAAAATGCACAATCCCTCCGGCACGACTGCGCCGTGCCACCTCCCTTTACACAAGGGAGGCTTTAAAAGGAAGAAATAAATTTTGATATAAAGGAGAAAAAACCAATGGACAAGATCCAGAATCTGATCGCAAAAGATCTGCTTTCCATCAAAGCAGTCTTTTTCCGCCCCGAGGAGCCCTTTACCTGGGCAAGCGGCATCAAGAGTCCCGTCTACTGCGACAACCGCCTGACTCTCACCAGTGTGCAGGTGCGCAACGACGTGGAGAACTCTCTCGCCGAGGTCATCCGCCGGGAGTATCCCGATGTGGAAGTGCTGATGGGCACCTCCACCGCCGGTATCGCCCATGCCGCCATCGTCGGTCACATTATGGGTCTGCCCATGGGCTATGTCCGCTCCGGCAGCAAGGACCACGGCCGCCAGAACCAGATCGAGGGCAAGCTGGAAAAGGGACAGAAGGTGGTTGTCGTTGAGGAGCTGATCTGCACCGGCGGCAGCTGCATCGAGGTCGTCAATGTCCTGCGCGAGGCAGGTGCCGAGGTGCTGGGCATCGTCAGCATCTTCACCTACGGCATGAAGAAGGGTCTGGACCTCCTTGCCGAGGCAAACGTGAAGAACGTGAGCCTCACCAATTTTGATGTCATCGCGCAGGTCGCTGCCGATGAGAAATATATCAAAGAGGAGGATATTGCCCGCTTGATCGCGTTCCGCAATAATCCTTCCGACGAAAGCTGGATCGGAGGAGCAAAGTAAAATGAGAAGTTTGATCGACATTCTGGAACTCACAACCCAGGAAATTGATGAGATGGTAGCCGTCGGCTCCGACATCATCAAGAACCCCGCCAAGTATGCCCACAAGTGCGATGGCAAGATCCTCGCCACGTTGTTCTTTGAGCCTTCCACCCGCACCCGTCTGAGCTTTGAGTCCGCTATGCTGAGTCTCGGCGGTCAGGTTCTGGGCTTTTCCGAGGCAAGCAGCTCCTCCGCCGCCAAGGGCGAGAGCGTGGCTGACACCATCCAGACCGTCAACTGCTACGCTGACATTATCGCTATGCGCCACCCCAAGGAGGGCGCGCCTCTGGTCGCCTCCATGAACACCCAGATCCCCATTATCAACGCCGGTGACGGCGGTCACAACCACCCCACCCAGACCCTCACCGACCTTCTGACCATTCACCATGAGAAGGGCCGCTTCAATGATCTGGTAGTCGGCGTCTGCGGTGATCTGAAGTTTGGCCGCACCGTCCACTCCCTCATCAGCGCCATGAGCCGCTACGAGGGCATCAAGATCGTCGCCATCTCCCCCGAGGAGCTGAGACTGCCCGAGCACATCAAGACCGATGTGATCGAGAAGAACGGCATGAACTATGTGGAGACCACCGATCTGGAGGCCGCCATGCCCGAGCTGGACATCCTGTACATGACCCGCGTGCAGAAGGAACGCTTCTTCAACGAGGAGGATTACCTGCGTCTGAAGGACAGCTATATCCTCACCCCTGAGAAGCTGCGCGACGCAAAGAGTGACCTCACCATCATGCACCCCCTGCCCCGTGTCAACGAGATCTCTGTCGCTGTTGACAAGGATCCCCGCGCCGCCTACTTCCGCCAGGCACGCTACGGCAGATACATCCGCATGGCACTGATTTTGAAGCTTCTGGAGATCGCATAATGAAAGAGGTAGCTGAAATGATTATTGATTCCATCAAAAATGGTATTGTTATCGACCATATCACCGCAGGCAAGGGCATGGAGCTCTATAACATTCTGGGTCTGGGCGAGTGCGGCAATGCTGTCGCTCTGCTGCAGAACGTTGTTTCCACCAAGTTCGGCCGCAAGGACATCATCAAGATCGAAGGCTTGATGGAGGTGGACTGGGATCTGGTGGGTTATGTGGACCCCAACATCACTGTCAACATCATCCGTGACGGCGAGTCTGTGGAGAAGCGCCAGCTCAAGCTGCCCGAGACCATTACCGGCGTGATCCGCTGCAAGAATCCCCGCTGCATCACCTCCGTTGAGCAGGAGCTGCAGCAGGTCTTCAAGCTGACCGACCGTGAGAAGCGTGTTTACCGCTGCCTGTACTGCGAAACACAGGCAAAATAATATGGGGCGTTTCTGAAAGCCGTACAGCTTGACAATTTTCAGAAAAGCCCTTGGGAAGCTTCCAAAGAATATTGCCGCTCTTGTATAAAAACACCTCTGACTGCACACAATGCGGTCAGAGGTGTTTTTCATCTCCAGTTTACCGAAAAACGGAAAGGAAGAGAAGAATGGACAAACGAGGCAAGCGGCAGGCTGCCTCCATCTTCGGCGGCATGGGCTTTTACATAGCCCTGCTCGTCTGCGTGATCGCAGCCGGAGTGGTTGGCTATTTTGCCCTGCTGAACGATGGAGAGAACCCTGACCCCAATGATACCCCTGTGCACCCTGTTGACAGCGTCGAGGATGACAGCAGCGTCACGCCTGTGGGCGGTGCGGAAAACAGTGATCCCGGCAACGCGCAGCAGGTCATCTCCCAGACCCCCGTGGTCGTTCCCCAGACCGTAACAAAGCCCGATATTCCCGATGAGTCCGTTGTGCAGACGATGGATGATGAGCCGGAGATCGAGATCCCTGCTTCCGGTGACGCAGCTGTGCCGGAAGATCCCGCGCCGGAGCAGGATCAGGGCGCCCCGGTCATCGCAGAGATCGTTTCTCCGCTTGCGGGCACGATGGTTTCTGTGTTCTCCGCGGACCGGCTGATGTACGATGCCACGCTGGACGACTGGCGCACTCATGACGGGATCGACATCGGCGCGGAAGCGGGCACACAGGTGGTTGCCGCTGCCGCGGGAACGGTTATTTCCGTGGGCGAGGACGACCGCCTTGGTGTGAACATCGTGATCGAGCACGCGGGCGGCTACGTCACCACCTACGCCAGCCTGCATCCCGAAACCTTCGTGGAGGTTGGTGACAAAGTGGAAGCCGGAACTGTGATCGGCACGGTGGGCAACACGTCCCTCAGCGAAGCGGGACTGGGCGCGCATCTGCATTTCTCTGTGACGAAAAACGGTGAGCTGATCGATCCCACGGCGTACCTGCCGAAGGAGTCGTAAGCGCAATGAAAAAGATGGTACAGAATTGGTCTGTACCATCTTTTTTGATGTAAATTGTTGTTTATCTTACTATGATTGATTTATCGTGCCGCTGGCGCGGCAGATGCCCATTATCTATTTGAAAACTGGTTCAGCCTCCGGCGGGTGACTTTCTCCTTGTCGAGAAAGTCACCAAAGCGCCACATAAGGG
>JAZOBV010000053.1:0-6649 GCA_045596145.1 Candidatus Pelethomonas sp. | reverse complement strand
ATTTTTCTATTCTTCGGTTTGGTCAAGATACATATTCTCGGCAGTCAGTAAAGCGTTTTGCAGTGTTTCCTTTACCTTTTGATACAGCAAAAGGTCGTCGTTGTCCATCAATGTAAGTGCTGCATCGAGTTCTCCCAAGAGATAAGTATAGAGCTTTTTATATTCAATCATGAATACACCTCCATTTTATTCACAATATATACTTATATAAATATATATTCCTATAAGTGAATTGCCAATAGAGTACATAGTTCTTAAAATATATATGGTGATGTAAATATGGCTGAAATTCAGCTTTGTCTTGACAAAATTTTAGAGGAAAAGAAGATTTCCCGTTATGCGTTGGCTAAAGCAACGGGAACACAGTATCAGATCGTAGATAAATACTATAAGAACCGTGTAGAGCGGTATGATAAAGACCTGATCCTCAGAATGTGCCTGTATTTGAATTGTGAACCTGGGGATTTGATCAAAATCGTTGAAGAATAGAAAAACAATGAAATCCCGTGTCCGATCGGACACGGGATTTTAGTCTGTCGAAAAACTATTATTTGAATGAAACATCTCCCCAAATGCACGGGGGAGCTTAAGGGGGGCGAAGCCCGCCTCAAATCAGATCGAATGCCTCGCTAAGCCTTGTGCCGCAAGGCGTACGACAAGCGAAGCGCGAACTTTTGTGGAGCATAGCGACACAAAAGTATCGGCATTTTTTGATTGGTTTATCACTGGGAGGTCAGCTTGAATCTTCCGACCTGGTCCTTGAGTGCCTGTGCCTGAGCGGTAAGCTCCTCACTGGCGGCGGCAGACTGTTCGCTGGTGGCAGAGTTGACCTGCACGACGCCGGAGATCTGCTCCACGCCCGCGCTGATCTGGCTCATTGCCTCGTACTGGCGGGCGGATGCGTCCGCAATATCCTCGACGCGCTCGTTGACAACGGCGGTCTTTGCAACAACACCCTGCAGGGAAACGGCGGTTTCGTCCGCAATGCGGGTGCCGTTGCTGATGGCGGAAACGGTCTTCTCGATCAGAACGGTGGTGCTCTTGGCGGCTTCGGCGCTCTTCTGTGCCAGAGAGCGGACCTCGTCAGCGACAACGGCGAAGCCCTTGCCTGCGGCACCTGCGCGCGCTGCCTCAACAGCTGCGTTCAGAGCAAGGATATTGGTCTGGAATGCGATATCATCAATGGTCTTGATAATATTGCCGATCTCGTTGGAGGTGCGGGTGATCTCTTCCATAGCGTCGGTCAGCTGCTTCATGGAGCGGTTGCACTCCTCAACGCCCTCGCCCGCCTCGCTGGATGCGGATTTCGCCTGCTGAGCGTTGCCGGCAATTTGCTGGATATCATTGGTGCACTCCATGATCGTTGCGGAAAGCTGCTCAACGGAGCTTGCCTGCTCGGTGGCACCCTGGCTGAGTCCCTGGGCGGCATCTGCCACCTGTCCCGCGCCGCTGGCGACCTGCTCAGCGTTCTGGTCGATCTCGATCAGAACATCGCTCATGTTTCGGTTGGTCTGACTGATCGCGTCAATAATGTAGCTGTAATATCCGGCGTAGATGCCCTCATCCACGGCAGACTCGGTGAAGTCGCCCTCTGCCAGACGCTTCAGACGTTTTACCACATCCTCGATCAGCTTCTTCTGGTGTTCAGCAAGGGCTGCGAAGTTTTCCGCAAGGAAACCGATCTCGTCATTGCTCTTAACATTCAGCTCTACATCCAGAATACCGCCGCTGATCTTCTCAGAGGCATCCACAACGCTCTTGATGGGATCCAGAGTCTTCTTTACGTTCAGACCCACCAGCAGGGCAACTGCCACCAGAGCGATGCAGCCGATGATTGCCATCTGGATAAAGAGCGCCTCCTGAGTCTGGATCAGATCGTCATAGGAAATGGCGCAGCTCGTCCACCAGATTCCGCCGGGGGTCTCAATGGGGGCGTAATAGCTCACGGCTACCTCGCCTGCGAGATCCAGAGGACGTGCCTCAAATTCTACGCCGTTGTTTACGCCGGTGAGAATCTGCTCGTAATTCGCGCTGTAGCGTTCAGCATCACCGACACCGACATTGCCTGCATTGGCGCTGTCATAAACAAGGGTAAGATCCTGCATGATGACGGCGGCGGTCATGGAGTTGTAGCCCTCCACCGTGGAGGTGATCTCCGTCAGTCCGCTCAGATCCAGCTCCACCATAACAACGCCCTTGAACAGGTTGTTCACGACCAGAGGATATGCGATCCTCATGCTGGTCACACCGCTGTCGCTTGTTGTAGGAGCGCTCATGTAAACAGAGCGGCTCTCTGCGCAGGCGGTATAGAAGGAATATGTACAATAGGTGTCGTATTCACCTGCGGGAATGGCGCTGCGGTTCTGCGCGTCTGCGGGAGTCACGTATACAGAGTAGCTGTTCACGCCTCTGGCAAAGGCGTTCTTTTCAAACATTGCCGCCATGCTGATGATACAGTCACTCTCTGAAAGGGTGGACCACATGGTATTGAGCAGCATGCTCTCACGCTCATAGGCGTAGGTGCCCAGCTTCATCTCCGGATAGAGGCGGCTGATGCGGGTAATGGCGTTGGCACCGGTGGCGGTGGCTTCTTCTGTAAAGGAGGTAGTCAAGTAATCCTGCAGCATGACTGCGGTATTATCTGCAGCGCCCAGCACCTCACTCACACGGGTGGCGTTTCCGCGGGCGATGCTGGAAAATGCCAGATTGGTCATAGATGTCATGGACGACGCGACCGTTACAATAACAGCAAGGGCGAGAAAAAGGACTGCCGCGCTGTTTGCGCCGATGGCGATAACAGAGATCTTCTGTGCGGCACTCTTTCTCTTGGGATGCTTTGCACCTTCAACGTTTCTGGTTGGAACAATTTTCTTTTTCATATCAAATGATCCTTCCTACCGCAATGATATTGGCGGGTTTTCCCACTTCATTATACTACAGAAAAAGGAAAAGTCGAGAGTATTTTGTCGAATTTAGCCGGATATTGTTTTTGTTGGTTTTGAGAAAGAGTATCAGCGGCGGCGACCCGTTTTTGCCGCTTTGGATGCCTGCTGTTTTTTGCTGTGGGTGGGACTGTTGGGCTTGCGCGTCTTTTTTTGCTGCGGTTTCTCCTCGATCTGGCGGCTGCGGCGGTCATTTGCGCGCCGCTCGGTCTTTTTCTGATCTTTGCCGCGTTTATCCGCGCCCTGTCCACTCTTTTTTGGGGCTGTGCCGTCTTTGTTCTCGCCGCTGTGCAGCGGGCGGATCAGACAGTCCCTGCCGTAGCCGATAAGGTCGCTGCGTCCTGCCCGGTGGAGGGCTTCAACCACCAGACGGCGCATCTCCGGGCGCTTCCATTGCAGCAGCGCGCGCTGCAGCGCCTTGTCGTGGGGGGATTTTGCCACATATACGCTCTCCATCGTGCGCGGGTCGATCTCCGTGTACCACATGCAGGTGGACAGTGTGCCGGGGGTGGGGTAGAAGTCCTGCACCTGCTCGGGCTGGCGGCCTGTTTTGTGGAGAAATACCGCAAGATCCACCGCGTCATTCAGGGTGCAGCCGGGGTGGCTGCTCATCAGATACGGCACAAGGTACTGTTCCAGACCGTAGCGCTGGTTGAGCCGCTGGTACTTGTCCTTGAATTTCTCGTAAACATCAAAATGGGGCTTGCCCATGTAGTCCAGCACCTGCGACGAGCAATGTTCGGGCGCGACCTTGAGCTGTCCGGAGATGTGGTGCCGCACCAGATCGGAGAAAAATTCGCTGTTTTTTTCGCACAGCATATAGTCGTAGCGGATGCCACTGCGGATAAAGACCTTTTTCACGCCCGGAACGGCGCGGACCTTCCGCAGCAGGGCAAGATAGTCGCTGTGGTCGGGGTCAAGGTTTTTGCAGGGAGTTGGCGCAAGGCAGGAGCGGTTTTTGCACATGCCGTTTTTAAGCTGCTGCTTGCAGCTCGGGTGGCGGAAATTTGCGCTGGGACCGCCCACATCGTGGACATAGCCCTTGAATTTGGGATCACGGGTGAAGCCCTCCACTTCAGCGATGACGCTCTCATGGCTGCGGGAGGTGATCATGCGCCCCTGATGGAAAGCCAGGGAGCAGAAGTTGCAGCCGCCGAAGCATCCGCGGTTGTGCGCCACGGAGAAACGAACCTCCTCAATGGCGGCAACACCGCCCAGCTCGTCGTACATGGGGTGCACCTCCCGGGCAAAGGGCAGGGCATATACCGCATCCAGCTCCTCACGGGAGAGGGGGTTCTGGGGGGGATTGACCACAAGGATCCTATCCCCGTGCCGCTGAAGGATGGCTTTTCCCCGAATGCAGTCGTGCTCCTCGTACTCGATCCTCGTTGCCTCGGCGTAGTCCCGCTTGTCTGCCACAACGGCTTCAAAGGAGGGGACGGTCACGCTGTCAAAGTCACATTTGCTGTCGGGTGACGCGAACGCAGTGCCGCGCACATCGGTGATGGTGTCCGTCTTTTCACCTCTGGCAAGGCGCGCGGCGATCTCGCGGGTAGCGCGCTCGCCCATGCCGTAAACCAGCAGGTCTGCCTGCGCGTCAAAGAGAATGGCGCGGCGCACCTTATCGTCCCAATAATCGTAATGGGCAAAGCGGCGAAGACTCGCCTCCAGTCCGCCGATGATGATAGGGGTATCCCCGAACGCCTCGCGGGCACGGTTGGCGTAAACAATGGTGGGGCGGTCGGGGCGCAGTCCCATTTTGTTTCCGGGACTGTAGGCATCGGTGGAGCGGCGCTTTTTCGCCGCCGTATAGTGGGCGACCATGGAGTCGATATTGCCACCGCCGATGAACACGCCGTAGCGGGGCTTTCCCATGGCGCGGAATGCCTCAGCGCTATGCCAGTCCGGCTGGGCAAGCACTGCCACGCGGTAGCCCTCGTCCTCCAGCACGCGGGCGATGATCGCTGTGCCGAAGCTGGGGTGATCCACATAGGCATCGGCTGTCACCACCAGAAAATCATAGTACCACCAGTCGCGCTGCTCCATATCCTCGCGGCTGACAGGTAAAAATCTCAAAGTATCCATTTTCTACCCTCCTCAGGGTGTATCGATCTCGGGGATCTCACGGATGCCACGGCGGATATCCAGCGTCAGCTCTGTTCCCTCCGGTCCGTTTCCGGTCACTGTAAAGCCGCATTTTTCAAAATACGGCACATAGTAGGTGCCGCAGCTTACCACAATATCCTCGCAGCCCCTCTCCCGGGCGTACTTGACCGCCTGCCCCAGAAGCTGCACGCTGTAATTCTGACCCCGGCGGGAGGGGAACAGCTCATATTCCGTGATATAAAGCTTGCCGTTTTTTACGCGGAACGCCGTGCGGCCCACGCGCTCCTCGCCCAGCATCGCCTCAAGCTCACGGCGTTCTGCATCGTCCCAAAGAGGGCGGAACCACAGTCCCGGCTGGGTGGCGACGACGGTGTAGCCCTCGCTGCTCTTTACACCGTGGCGGTGGACTCTGTTTTCGGAGGGTACATGGGAAGCGTCATCGCGGTAGACGAGGCGGATCTCGCCATTCTCCACCTCCACAAGGGAAACGGCGGTGTTGTCGCCGTAAGGGGTAGTGCCGATCTCCTCCAGAGAAAGTCCCTGCAGCGTGCCCAGCAGAACACGCAGGGCGGCGCCGTGACTGACGGCGGCAACGGTCTTTCCGGGATTCCCCGCGGCAATATCCCGCAGGGCGGCAAGCATACGGTCACGCACAGCCTCAAAGCTTTCCGCGCCTTCGATCCGGCAGAGGTCGGGTCGGTTATTGAAATTGTAGTACATTTCCTCGTCCGTTCGGGCGATCTCGCCCCAGGTGCATTGCTCCCATGCGCCCATGCACACCTCCCGCAGACGGGACTCGGGACGAAACGCCAGTCCGCGGGGGATATAAAGCGCGGCGGCGGTGGTCTGGGCGCGGAGAAGGTCGCTGCCGTATACCGCGTGCAGTTCAATATCGGCAAAACGGCGGCGCAGATAGCCCAGCTGACGATAGCCACGGGCGGTAATAGTGCTGTTGAAATGACCGTGTGCCATGCGGTAGAGGTTGCCCTCGGCGGCAGCGTGGCGGATCAGATAGATTCTAGTCATAGTTGCTTCTCTCTTTTCTGAAAAAATTTATTTTATATTATATATGAAAAAGGGCCGTTTAGTAAATGGTAATCTTAAAAAATCTGTCTGCGGACGCTTATTTCACCGGAAATTGCGCATACTGACCCTGTACGAGAGGAGGAGGGAATGAGCATGAAGGGTTTCATGACCGGGATTCTGCTGGGCATGGTGGCAGGCGCGGCGGCAGACATGGCACTGCAGACCAAGGCGGGCAAGCGCACTGCCGCGGGAAAGGCGATGCGCAAGGCTGTCAACATGGTGGACGGCGCTGCCGCATCCATGCAGCAGAACAGCGGGCGCTGAATGCAGCACCCGGCAGGGGTATCGCGGGATTGGAGCGATACCCCTGTTTTTTTATGCCGCGCCCACGCAAAATAAAAAACCCTTTGTCCAATGAACAAAGGGTTTTTATGTCTATGGGCTACAAAAAAGATATTTTCGGCAGTTTTGCGTATGAATTCGAACTCTCACATGAAATTGATATCGTCCTTCAAGGATGACATTTCTGCAAAAAATCATCGTTACCTATTGACAAACATCTATGTGTTGAATAT
>JAZOBV010000052.1:0-44590 GCA_045596145.1 Candidatus Pelethomonas sp. | reverse complement strand
GCTACACTGTTATAAATGGCAGTTTTGTGCCTTTGCTTCGGGGTGCCTTGCTGTTGCAGCGGTCTTACGGTGCGCACAACCCAATTAGGCACTCCAAAACAAAGGAACAGACTACGAAAACGTATTGCAGGAGCGGGTGAGCGGGGCAAATGCTTCGCCATTTCAACAAGAAAGTGCCGATAATAGAAGATTTGCACGCCGTTTTCTCAAGGGGATACATAAGGGGATATCCCCTTATGTGGCGCTTTGGTGACTTTCTCGACAAGGAGAAAGTCACCCGCCGGAGGCTGAACCAGTTTTCAAATAGATATCGGATATTTGCCGCGCCAGCGGCACGATAGATCAATCATAGCAAGATAAACAACAATTTGTCTTCCTGTGAGAAACAAAGGGAGCGTTGCGCGTTTGTTCCGCAACACTCCCTTGCGCACTATATTTGGTTATTCACCCACGGGGGCGCCGCAATGGGGGCAGAATTTAGAGGAACAGATCTTACCGCACACGGGACAGGCGATACCGGATGCCTTTTCGTCGGCAGAGTTCTCCACGCGCTCGCGCATTGCCTGCAGTTCTTCGATCCGGGCACGGGATGTCTGAACAGCGGCGACCAGATCCGCAATAGCTTCGGGGACTGCATCTGCGTGCTCGCACACAAACCACTGACCGATGGCGCGGTAGTTCTTGTCAAGCTCCCGCCGCTCCTTGATAATGTCAGCGGAGATCTTCGCGGAATCGGCTGCCTCTCTCGCCTTCTCGGAAGCGGCATTGGCAACGATCTTCGCCTTTTGGGTCAAATCATCAAAGAAACTCATCGTATTTCTCCTTTTGCAGCGAACTGTAATGATACTTACCACCTCCATTATAGTACTGATCGCAAATAACTGCAAGAAGATTTTCTCCCTGTGTGGAAAAATATCCCTGTTCAACTCTCCTGTTTTGTGATAAAATGCAGATAAGTATTATGGCTATGCGGCAGAGTAGAAAGGGAGGAGCAGTTATGTCGATTCGTTCCGAGTTTTATTTCACTTCCAGCGATGGAAAGACGCTGATCCATGTAAATCAGTGGACCCCTCTGGGCAGGGAGATCCGTGGCGTGGTGCAGATCGCCCATGGTGTGGCGGAATATGGCGCGCGATATGAAAAATTTGCGCGGTTTCTGTGCCACAACGGTTTCGTCGTGGTGGCAAACGATCATCTGGGGCACGGTCAGTCCGTTGTGGAGGGCTGCCCGATGGTCTATTTCGGAGATGAGAACGGCTGGGAGCATGTGGTGAATGACATGGAGAGCATCCGTGAGCGCACGGCAAGGGTGTTCCCCGGTAAGCCCTATTTCCTGTTTGGTCATTCTATGGGCTCATTTCTTGCCCGTACCCATTTAATTCAATTCCCCGGCAGACTAAGCGGATGCGTGCTCTGCGGCACGGGGCATATGAACGCAGTTGTCGTGGCGGGCGGCAAGCTCGTTGCGGACGGAGAGATCAAAAAACTGGGCAGAAGGGCGTACAGCGAAAAGGCTGACCAGCTTGCATTCGGGGCATACAATAAGCGCTTCGCCCCCAACCGCACGGCCTTTGACTGGGTATCGCTGAATGAGGAGAATGTGGATGCCTATATCAACGATCCCCTGTGCGGCGGCAAGACCACGCTGGGATTGTTCCGTGATATGATGGGCGGTCTGGGACTGATCTGCAGCCAGTCCAATATTGAAAAAATGGATAAAAATCTGCCGGTGTTCTTTATTGCCGGCGATCAGGACCCTGTGGGTGATATGGGCAAGGGTGTGGAAAAGGCGTGCGGCTGCTTTAAAAAGGCGGGGATGCGGGATGTGTCCATCAAGCTCTACCACGGCTTGCGCCATGAGATATTGAACGAAAAGACAAATCAGTACGTTTACCGTGATGTTCTCGGCTGGCTGGAGACTCACCTGTAAAGAGTGAGCAGCGCGGGAATGGAGAGCATTTCTGTGTCATGGCACCGGAGCAGCAGTGCCGAGGTGAACACGCAGTCTGCCGCCAGCACCATCCAGATACCGAAAGTAACGGCAGGGGAGATACCCGACACGAGATATTCTATTCCGGGGTGGATATACCGGACTGCCGCGGCGGACAGGATACCCCATACCAGCGCGAAGTGTGGGCAGACACGCCCGCCAATATGAAAGGACAGGTCGGAATAATCCCAGAATTGGATGGAAAAGACCTTGTCGTAGTAAAGATGCACCAGATACTCCACCGCTGTGCATACGGTGCCGCCTATTACCGCAAGGATCGGAAACGGAAAGGCAGGGTCAGCTAAAGCGATAAACGCAGTCATCGCCAGCCCGTATACCGGACACAGAGGCAGGAGAAGAAAGCACTTTCGCACCTGTCGGGAGGAATGGGTCGCATAGGCGAACAGTTTCTCCAGACAATAGCCTAAAAAGCTGTAGATCAGAAAATACCAGAACCAACGTGCCATGGGGGATGCTCCTTTTCCCAAAAGATGGGACTAGTATTCCCATGAGAGGGAGGATTCATGCAGGGGAGGCGAAGAGAATGACGGATACCTGGGAGATACTGGAGCAGGAATGCTTAAACTGCCATGAATGCGGACTGCGCAGGACGCGGAAAAACGTGGTTTTCGGCGTGGGAAATCGAAATGCGGAAATCATGTTTATCGGGGAAGGTCCCGGCGCCAACGAGGATGAGCAGGGAATACCCTTTGTGGGCAGGGCGGGACAGCTTCTGGATGACATGCTTGCCCTCGTTGGACTGGACCGCACAAAGGTCTACATTGCCAACATTGTCAAGTGCCGCCCGCCGGACAACCGTGATCCCCTCAATGTGGAGCAGGATGCCTGCATCGGCTATCTGCGCCGTCAGATGGCACTCATTAAGCCGAAGATCGTTGTTTGTCTGGGGCGCGTTGCCGCCATGCGGTTGATCAATGAAAAGTTCAAGATATCAAAGGAACACGGCATATGGTTTGATGTGGACGGCACGCGCTATACCGCCATCTATCATCCGGCGGCTCTGCTGCGTGATCCGAACCGCCTGCCGGAGACCTTTGATGACATCAAGGAGATCCAGCGGGAGATCCGCCGCCTTTGCCCGGATACGAAGCTGAATGACCCATGGGGAAGCAAGGATCAGTTTTGACGAAAATACCAAAAACGAACGCCGAATTTTCGGCGTTCGTTTTTTTGGTTCTCCCTTGAGAGAAACCGCAAATTGTAGTATACTAATCAAGATTGGAAATCGTGTGCGCGGGGAATTATACCTGCGTGAATTTGTGTGAGCTGGGGGGACGAGCATGGGCAGGGTCGGTTTTGACAATCGGAAGTATATTGAAACGCAGTCGGCACACATCCGGGAGCGCATCGGTCAGTTTGGCGGTAAGCTCTATCTGGAATTTGGCGGCAAGCTGTTTGATGATTACCACGCGTCCCGCGTGCTGCCCGGCTTTGAGCCAGACAGCAAGATCCGTATGCTGCAGCAGCTCAAGGGAGATGTGGAGATCCTTATCGCTATCGGTGCCGCGGACATTGAAAAAAACAAGGTGCGCGGCGATCTTGGCATCCCCTATGAGGAGGATGTGCTGCGGCTGATCGATATTTTCCGCGGCATGGGCCTGTATGTGGGCAGTGTTGTCGTTACGCAGTACAATAATCAGCCCTCGGTGGACGCGTTCATCAAGCGCCTGACCGCGCTGGGTGTGAAGACCTACCGTCACTATCCCATCCCCGGCTATCCCCACAACATTGAACTGATCGTCAGCGATGACGGCTATGGCAGAAACGACTATATTGAAACCACCCATCCCCTTGTGGTGGTCACCGCGCCCGGTCCCGGCAGCGGGAAAATGGCTACCTGCCTGAGCCAGCTGTACCATGACCATAAGCGGGGGATCAAGGCGGGCTATGCCAAGTTTGAGACGTTCCCCATCTGGAACCTCCCCCTCAAGCATCCGGTAAATCTGGCGTATGAGGCGGCAACGGCTGATCTCAGCGATGTGAACATGATCGACCCCTTCCATCTGGAGGCGTACGGCGAAACCACGGTCAACTACAACCGCGATGTGGAGGTGTTCCCCCTCCTGCGCACCATTTTTGAAAGCATTCTGGGCGAGTGTCCGTATAAATCGCCCACGGATATGGGTGTCAACATGGTAGGCAACTGCATCATAGACGATGCGGTTTGCCGCGAAGCGTCCCACAGAGAAATTCTGCGCCGCTACTATACGGCGCTCAATGACCGGCTGCGGGGCAAGGCGGACGAGGATCTGGTCTATAAGCTGGAGCTTCTCATGAAGCAGGCGGGCGTGACCCGTGATGTGCTGCCCGCTGTTGCCGCGGCGCTGGAGAAAGAGGAGAAGTCCGGCGGTCCCGCCGGTGCCATGCTGCTGAGCGACGGCACGATCGTTACCGGTAAGACCAGCGATCTGCTGGGTCCCTCGGCAGCGCTGCTGCTCAACGCGTTGAAGGCGCTGGGCAATATCGACGATTCTCTGGATCTGATCTCTGCGCAGGTGCTGGAGCCGGTGTGCAGGCTGAAAACGGAGAGTTTGGGGCATAAAAATCCCCGCCTGCACAGCGATGAGGTGCTGATGGCACTGTGTATGAGCGCCATCACCAACCCGCTGGCGGCATTGGCGCAGGCGCAGATCCCCAAGCTGCGGGGCTGCGATGCCCACTTTACCGTCGTCCTCAGTGATGTGGACGAAAAGCTCTACCGCCGGCTTGGTATCCATGTCAGCAACGAGGCGAAGTACGAGCGGAAGAGACTGTATTTTAAGTGATGAAACGAGGGGAGTGCTGCAAAATAGGCTTTGCAGCACTCCTTTTTCTGTTTTGCCTTTGGTAAGTGGCTTTTTGCTCGTGCAAAAAGTCACCAAAAACACGCCAAAGAGGAGAAGGGGTTCCGATTCCCCTTCTCTCCTTTGGAGACCCCTCAACCCTAAAACGGCACAAAGAGGGGCGCAACCCCTCTTTGGATTCTCCCCGCCAGCCCTTTCATTGTTCCGTCTCTTCAAGCGAACTTCCGAAGTGCAGCAGGAAACTGCAACGCCACACAAGAACAAGGCACACCAATGAAAAGCTGCCGTTTTAACATTGAAGAACGATGTAGCGGCAGCGGGGCAAACGAAACATGTTTCCGGGCGGGTGTGCCGATAATTGAAAAGAAAATGTCGAAATACTCCAAGCGGGAAGGCTGAAACCGAAGGGGTTTCAGCGGCGCTTTGCATACTTTCTCGACGGGGAGAAAGTATGCCGCCGGAGGCAGAACAATCCTTCGAATAGATGACAGTCGTCTGCCGCTTGCGGTACAGAAAAACTAGAATAAAAGTTCACAAACTCTGAAAATAGAAAGGAAACCCTATGGAAACCATTATTCAAATCATCGCACGGGAGCTTCAAAAGAGCGAACAGCACATCGAGAATGTTGTAACGCTTTTGGACGAGGGCAACACCATTCCTTTTATTGCCCGCTACCGCAAGGAGCTTCATGGTTCTATGGACGACACCGCTCTGCGCATGTTGGAGGAGCGGCTGCAGTACCTGCGCAATCTGGAAAAGCGCAGGGAGGAGGTCAAGTCCTCCATCGAGGGACAGGGGAAGCTCACGGAGGAGCTTGCTGCCGCCATTGATGCCGCTGCCACGCTTGCCGAGGTGGAGGATCTTTACCGTCCCTACAAGCAGAAGCGCCGCACCCGCGCCACCGTCGCCCGGGAGAAGGGACTGGAGCCGCTGGCGCAGCTCCTGTTCGCGCAGGAGCGGGACTGCCCTGATCCGCTGACCGCCGCCGCTGAGTATGTGGACGCGGAAAAGGGGGTGGAGAGCGCGGAAGATGCCCTGCAGGGGGCGAGCGACATTATTGCGGAGGATATCTCCGACGATGCTGCCATCCGCAAGACCCTGCGCGACCTCTATTGGAAACAGGCGGTGCTGACTTCCACTGCTGCGGCGAAGGATCCGGAGGACAGTGTCTATCGTCTATACTATGAGTTTTCAACCCCGGTGAATAAAACGCAGGGGCATCAGATTTTGGCGATAAACCGTGGGGAAAGGGAGGAAATCCTGAAAGTCGGCGTGGAGATGGATCGTGACAGCGCACTGATCGCCGTGCGCCGCGCGGTGGTGAAGCCGGGCAGTGCGGCGATGGAATTTATCAAATCCGCCGCGGAGGATGCCTATGACCGCCTGATTGAACCCTCTATGGAGCGTGAGATCCGTGCCCAGCTTACCGAAAACGCCAACACCGGCGCTATCGCCATGTTTGGCTTGAATTTGAGACCCCTGCTGATGCAGCCACCTGTCAAGGGACATGTGACCATGGGACTTGATCCCGGATACCGCATGGGCTGTAAAGTAGCGGTGGTTGACCCCACCGGAAAGGTGCTGGACACCACGGTGGTCTATCCCACCCACGGCGACAGGCAGAAGGCGGCGTGCATTGCCGAGCTGGGACGGCTTATCAAGCGCCACGGCGTTACCCACATCGCCATCGGCAACGGCACTGCCAGCCGGGAAACGGAGCAGATGACCGTTGAACTGATCCGTGAGGTGGGCGGCGGCGTGAGCTACATGATCGTCAACGAGGCGGGCGCGTCCGTCTACTCCGCCAGCAAGCTGGCGGCGGAGGAATTCCCGCAGTTTGATGTGAACCTGCGCTCGGCGGTATCCATCGCCCGCCGCTTGCAGGATCCACTGGCGGAGCTGGTGAAGATCGACCCCAAGGCCATCGGCGTGGGACAGTATCAGCACGATATGCCCCCCAGGCAGCTGGATGAAACCCTTGCCGGCGTGGTGGAGGACTGCGTTAACTCCGTGGGCGTGGATGTAAATACCGCGTCACCGTCTCTCCTGCAGCAGGTTGCGGGTCTGAACGCCACCACGGCGAAAAATCTGGTGAAATACCGCGAGGAGAACGGTGCGTTCACCTCCCGCAAGCAGCTTCTGAAGGTCCCCAAGCTGGGACCCAAGGCATTTGAGCAGTGCGCGGGCTTTTTGCGTGTGAGTGAGAGCAAAACGGTGCTTGACAATACCGCCGTTCACCCCGAAAGCTACGCCGCCGCGGAAAAGCTCATGGAGCTGACCGGACACACCATGGCGGATATCGCCGCAGGCAGGCTCTCAGATTTGGACGATCGCATCAAAGCCATCGGCGCGGAAAAGCTGGCGGCAGAGTGCGGCGTGGGCGTTCCTACGCTGTTGGATGTTGCAAAGGAGCTGCAAAAGCCGGGACGCGATCCCCGCGACGAGCTGCCGCCGCCCATCCTGCGCACGGATGTTCTGGAGATCAAAGACCTAAAGCCCGGCATGGTGCTCTCCGGAACGGTGCGAAATGTTATTGATTTTGGTGTCTTTGTGGATATCGGTGTCCATCAGGACGGATTGGTGCATATCTCCCAGATCAGCAATAAATTCCTCAAGCACCCCAGCGAGGCGCTGTCTGTGGGCGATATTGTAAAGGTCGTGGTGCTGGAGGTGGAGGAGAAAAAGAAGCGAATCTCCTTGTCCATGAAACAGGTGCCGAAAGCATAACTGCTTTTGTCTATTTTGCCCAGATAAATTCGGGAGATGATGGGTGGAGGACTGCAAAAACTGTGACGGAATACTTGCAAAATGCGGGAAAAATTGCAGGATTTAACCGGACGACTTGCGTAGTGCATAAAAAGGACGCAATTTTACCGTCATTCATACAAAAATTTCTGTTATCGAAAAAGACAAATTTACTTTAATGTTCCAACGTGGTACACTTGATTGATGGGTAAGAAGGATCGTTCTGCCCAAAAACAAAATGCAACCAAAATGTCCGCTGTGGGCGGACTCTGGAGGGAGCTGAGAAGCGATTATGAGAGAGATCCTTGCAAAAGACATTACGGCGGCGGTAAAGAAGCTCTGCATTGATGCCAATACCTACCTGCCCGGAGATGTCAAGAAGCGCATTTGTGACGGTCACGAGTGTGAGCCGTGGCCCCTTGCCAAGAATATTCTGGGCATTATCAAGGAAAATTTTGAGATCGCGGAGGAGCAGAGAGTCCCTGTCTGCCAGGATACGGGCGTTGCCTGCGTTTTTCTGGAGATCGGACAGGATGTCCACATTGTGGGCGATCTGCGCGAAGCAGTGGACGAGGGCGTGCGCCAGGGCTACGCGGAGGGCTATCTCCGTAAGAGCGTGGTGGGCGACCCCCTTCAGCGTGTCAACACCGGCGACAATACCCCCGCGATGATCTACTATGACATCGTTCCCGGCGATAAGCTGCATCTCACCGTTGCCCCCAAGGGCTTTGGCAGTGAGAATATGAGCCAGTCCAAGATGCTCAAGCCCTCTGACGGTCTGCAGGGTGTGAAGGACTTCGTCCTCAAGGTCATTGAGGAGGCCGGTCCCAATCCCTGCCCCCCCATCGTGGTGGGCGTCGGCGTGGGCGGTACCTTCGACAAGGCGGCATACCTCGCCAAAAAGGCCCTTATGCGCAGTACCGACGAGCGCAACGCCGATCCTTTCTACGCAGATCTGGAAAACGAACTGCTGGAGAAGATCAATGCCCTCGGCATCGGTCCGCAGGGTGTCGGCGGCAGGACCACCGCTCTCGCGGTCAACATTGAAAAAATGCCCACGCATATTGCGGGTCTGCCTGTGGCGGTCAACATCAACTGCCATGTCACCCGCCACATGAGCGTGGATCTGTAAGGAGGGCGTGAAGATGGAAAAGCGTATCACAGCACCTCTGACCTATGAGCAGGTAAAGGATCTGAAGGCCGGAGACAGTGTTCTGATCTCCGGTGTGATCTACACCGCCCGCGACGCAGCCCACAAGCGTTTGTGCGAGCTTGCCGACAAGGGTGAGTCGCTCCCCTTTGACGTAGAGAACTCCGTCATTTACTATGTAGGCCCCACGCCTGCCAAGCCCGGTCAGGTCATCGGCTCCGCCGGTCCTACCACCAGCTACCGCATGGATGCCTACTCTCCCACCCTGATCAAGCTGGGTCAGCGCGGTATGCTCGGCAAGGGCAAGCGCGGACCGGAGGTGGTTGAGGCTATGAAGGAGCACGGCGCAGTGTACTTCGGCGCTATCGGCGGCGCGGGCGCGCTGCTTGCCAAGTGCATCAAGAAGGCCGAGATCGTGGCTTACGAGGATCTGGGCGCGGAAGCCCTGCGCCGCCTTGAGGTGGAGGATCTGCCCGCGTTCGTCATCATCGACTGCGAGGGACGCAACCTCTACGAAGAGGGCAGAAAAAAATATCTCGATTCTCTGGAGAATACTTAAAAATAACAATATAACAGGAGAAGAAAAATGGAAAAGAAAAAACTGGTCATCGGCGTGATCGGCGCCGACGTCCACGCAGTGGGCAACACCATCCTGAACCGCGCTCTGGTGGATGCCGGTTTCGAGGTCACCAACCTCGGCGTGCTGGTTCCCCAGGAGGAGTTCATTCAGGCCGCTGTTGAGACCGGCGCTGACGCGATCCTCGTTTCCTCCCTGTATGGTCAGGGCGAGATCGACTGCACCGGTATGCGCGAGAAATGCGACGAGGCTGGTCTGAAGGGCATCCTGCTCTATGCAGGCGGCAATCTGGTCGTCGGCAAGGTCCCCGAGGAGGAGATCGTCCGCCGCTACAAGGCGCTGGGCTTTGACCGCGCTTTCGGTCCTGGCACCGATCCTCAGGTGGACATTGACTGCCTGAAGGAAGACCTGGGTCTGAACTAAGTTAAGAAGGCGAATACATATGAAAGCTGTACTGTTGATCGACTTTGGCAGTACCTACACGAAAGTGACTGCCGTGGATGTGGAGAGTGAGGAAATTCTGGGTACCGCCCAGAGCTTCACCACCATTGAAACGGACATCATGGACGGTCTCAGCAACGCAGTCGCTATTCTGAAGGAAAAAATCGGCGACATCGAGTTCAGTGAGCAGTACGCCTGCTCCAGTGCTGCCGGCGGTCTTCGGATGGTGGCGATCGGACTGGTGCCGGAGCTTACCGCCAAGGCTGCCCGTCAGGCATCCCTTGGCGCAGGTGCGAAGGTCATCAAGACCTACTCCTATGAGCTGACCGCAGGCGATCTGAAGGAGATCGACGAGATCAACCCCGATATCTGCCTGCTCACCGGCGGAACGGACGGCGGAAATAAGGAGAATATCCTTACCAACGCCGCCACCCTTGCAAAGTCTACGAGAGATTTCCCCATTATCATCGCAGGCAACCGTGTTGTTGCCGACGAGTGCGCGGAGATTTTGAAGGACAAGCAGACCTATATCTGCGAAAACGTCATGCCCAAGCTGGATACCCCCAATGTGGGTCCCGTGCAGGAGAAGATCCGCTCCATTTTCCTGGAGCAGATCGTGAAGGCAAAGGGACTGAGCAGCGCTGAGGCGCTGGTGGAAGGTATTTTGATGCCCACGCCCGCCGCCATGCTGGAGGCGATGAAGCTTCTTGCCAAGGGTACGAAGAAGGAGGAGGGCATCGGCGACCTGCTGGGTGTTGACCTCGGTGGCGCGACTACCGATATCTACTCCATGTCCAAGGGACTGCCCACCAAGGGCATGACTACCCTGCGCGGCCTTCGTGAGGAGTATGCCAAGCGCACCGTGGAAGGCGATATCGGTATGCGCTACAGCATTCACGGCATCGTAGATGCCGGCGGAATCGGTTTGGTGTCGGATCTCTCCGGTATTGACGAGGACCGCTGCAAGGAGCTGGTGGATCACCTCTCCGTTCATACGGATGAAGTGCCCACCAACGAGGAGATGGAACGGCTGGATTTTGCCCTTGCCTCCATCGCTATTGAAACGGCGGTAAAACGCCATGTGGGACGGCTGGAGGAGCATTACAGCCCCATCGGCATCAGCTATATGCAGGTGGGTAAGGATCTGACTCCGGTCAAAAATGTGATCGTCACCGGCGGCGCGCTGATCCACACCAAGCGCACGGCCGCCATCGCAGCCCACGCCTACTATGACCCCACCGACCCGTTCACCTTGAAACCCCGTGAAGCAGAGGTGCTGGTGGACCGCAAGTACATTCTGGCCGCTATGGGCCTTTTGAGCACCGTTTATCCCGACACAGCGCTAAGAATTATGAAAAGGGAGTTAATAAAAGATGGAATTTGAGATCAAGAACAAAAAGCTGTCTGACGACGAGTTTTATAAGATCCGTGAAGAGATCCTCTCTACCTGGGAGACCGGTAAGGAAGTAAACCTGCAGGAAGCCATCGACTATCAGAAGTCCATTCCCGACCATAAGAGCTTTTCCAAGAAGCTTCTGAAGGCCAAGGAAGATGGCGTGACTCTGATCCAGCCCCGCGCCGGTGTCGGTCTGGTGGAGAATCACATCGAGCTGCTGCAGCACCTGCAGAATGAGGGTGAGGCTGACCTTCTGCCCTCTACCATCGACTCTTACACCCGCCAGAACCAGTATCAGAACTGCGCTGAGGGTATCCGCCGCGAGAAGGAAGGCATGGCAAACGGTACTTTCCGCCCCTTCCTGAACGGCTTCCCCGCAGTCAACCACGGTGTCAAGGGCTGCCGTCAGGTCATCGAGGCCGTGAATATCCCCGTTCAGGTCCGCCACGGCACTCCCGATGCCCGCCTGCTGACCGAGATCACCTATGCCGGCGGCTTTACCTCCTACGAGGGCGGCGGTATCTCCTACAATATCCCCTACGCCAAGAATATTCCCATCGAGCAGACCATGCGCGACTGGCAGTATGTCGACCGTCTGACCGGTATCTATGAGGAAGCCGGCGTTTCCATCAACCGCGAGCCCTACGGTCCTCTGACCGGTACTCTGGTGCCTCCCTGCATCTCCCACGCTGTTGCCATCATCGAGGCTCTGGTGGCTGCCGAGCAGGGTGTCAAGAACGTCACCGTCGGTTACGGTCAGCTGGGCAATCTGGTGCAGGACGTTGCCGCTATCCGTACTCTGGAGGAGCTGACCGAGGAGTATCTGCGCCGCTATGGTTACAACGATGTGAACGTTACCACCGTTTTCCATCAGTGGATGGGCGGCTTCCCCGCTGACGAGGCAAAGGCCTTCGGTGTTATCTCCTGGGGTGCTGCTACCGCTACTCTGGCAAAGGCTACCAAGGTCATCGTCAAGACTCCCCATGAGGCTGCCGGTGTTCCCACCAAGGAGGCAAATGCGCAGGGTCTGCGTGCTACCAAGCAGCTCACCACCATGCTGTGCGACCAGACCTTCTCCGGTCCCAAGCTGGAGGAGGAGAAGCGCATCATCAAGGAAGAGACCCGCTGCATCCTTGACCGCTGCTTCCTCCTGGGCAATGGCGACATCATCATGGGCGCTATCGCCGGTATCAACGCCGGTATCATCGACATTCCCTTCGGTCCCGCCAAGTGCAACGCCGGCGTGATGCTGCCTGCCCGCGATATCGACGGTGCAGTTCGTATCCTCGAGCCCGGCAACCTGCCCTTCACCGACGATCTGAAGAAGTTCCACAAGGAGAAGCTGGCTGAGCGCGGCCGCATCGAGGGTCGTGAGGTCTCCTTCCAGATGGTCATCAACGACGTTTACGCCATCGGCAAGGGCCGCCTGGTCGGACACCCCTAATGTTTTGTTTTGAGAAATCATTGACCAAGCTCTGAGCGGCGACTTGCGGCAATTTTGTGCCATAAATGCGTTGTGCCTTCTTGCCATACACAAAGTATGCCTGCGAAGTCACGCCTTTTTCTGACACAAAATTTCATCGCAATTCGTTCGCACAGACTTGATCAAAGCTTTCTCTTTTAGAAGCCACTGAATAAGATTTTAAAAATAAAGTCAACTGAAAATATTTCAAGGGAGATATACCATGAAAATCACTAACATTGTTTGCGCTCCCGGTCGTACCGGTTTCTACTTCGACGATCAGAAGGCCATCAAGGCCGGCGCTGTCAGCGACGGTGCCGCTTATGTCGGCGAGCCTATGACCCCCGGCTTCACCTCCATTCGTATGGCCGGTGAGTCCATCTCCGTTATGATCATCCTCGAGGATGGTCAGGTCGCATGGGGCGACTGCGCTGCCGTTCAGTATTCCGGTGCAGGCGGACGTGATCCCCTGTTCCTGGCAAAGGACTTCATCCCCGTCATCGAGCAGTACATCAAGCCTGCTCTGGTGGGCAAGGATGCCGACAACTTCCGTGAGCTGACCCGCATGATGGAGGCTATCGAGGTGGACGGCAAGAAGCTGCACACCGCTATCCGCTACGGCGTTTCTCAGGCTATTCTGGACGCTGTTGCCAAGGCAACCAAGCGCCAGATGTGCGAGGTCGTTGCTGACGAGTACGGCACCACCGTTTCCGAGGAGCCTATTCCTGTCTTTACCCAGTCCGGCGACAATCGCTACGAGAACGCCGACAAGATGATCCTCAAGGGCGCTGCCATCCTGCCCCACGCTCTCATCAACAACGTTGAGACCAAGCTGGGCCGCGACGGCAAGATCCTGAAGGAGTATGTTTGCTGGCTGCGTGACCGCATCATCAAGCTGCGTGCTGATGAGAGCTATGCTCCCGTTCTGCACATTGACGTTTACGGCACCATCGGTCAGGCCTTCGGTGATGACAACTTTGTCGCCATGGCTGACTATCTGGCAGAGCTGGAGGAGGCCGCCAAGCCCTTCCACCTGCGCATTGAGGGCCCCATGGACGCTGGTGAGCGCGAGAAGCAGATGCTGTGCCTGAAGGGCCTGCGCGAGGAGCTGGACCGCCGCGGCATCAATGTTGAGCTGGTGGCTGACGAGTGGTGCAACACACTCGAGGACGTTATCTACTTCTGCGACAACAAGGCAGGTCACATGGCTCAGATCAAGACCCCCGATCTGGGCGGCGTGAACAACACCATCGAGGCTGTCCTGTACTGCAAGGAGCGCGGCTTTGGCGCATATCAGGGCGGTACCTGCAACGAGACCGGTCGTTCCTGCCAGGTCTGCGTGCAGTGCGCAATGGCTACCAAGCCCGATCAGATCCTTGCCAAGCCCGGTATGGGCGTGGACGAGGGCTTCATGATCGTTTACAACGAAATGAATCGCGTGATCGCTCTGCGCAAGGCTAAGAACTGCTAAGAGTCTTTTGGAACCCTTGCGCCCGGCATTCGGGCGCAAGGGTTTTGCTCTTTATCCGAAAAGGAGGATGCTTTATGGCGAATAAATCTCAATTTGCCAGCGCAACACATCTCTACACTGTGTTTTTCGCACCTCGCGGCAATACCCGTATGTTCGCACTGGGCCGTCAGATCGCCCAGCAGTATCTCCATCCGGAGGATCAGCTGATCGGCATCATCGGCGATGCCGGAAGCGGAAAGAGCGTGCTGGTCAAGGGTATGTTTCCCGGTCTGGAGCTGACCAATGACGACGAGGGCGTCAACATCCGCCCCCTGCCCATCATGGATATGATCGACGATCCGCTGGGGATGAATTTCGGCGGTTTGAGCAAGAGCGGTATGGGCCTGTTTGCAACACCCCACACGTATCATATCGACATTCGCTTCGAGCAGGGATTTACGCAGATGAGTGAGATCGTTGCCGCGGTCACCGGAGCGCTGAAGAAGGGGAAGCGCGTCATCGTTGAACACTTTGATCTGCTTTACCCCCATCTGAAGACGCCGGACAGCGATCTGTGCATCAATGCTGACCTGATCGTTGGCATTGGCGCGGAGGTCATGGTCACCCGCCCCAGTATTTTCGGTCCCTTCCCGCAGGATATCGCGGATATCGCCTTCCGTACCATTAAGTACCGTAAGATGGTGCATACGGCGGAAGACTTGGTGGGCTACTATCTGGAGGATGACTATTACAACGACTGTGAACATTGGGATGTTAAGAATGGTTTCGTTCTCGGTTTCCGTGAAAAGCCCAAGCTGACACCTCAGCAGCTGGAGGATCTGGTTATGGCAGATATCGCAAAGGATCTGCCCGTGTCCTTCTATGATGACGGTCATATCAAGATCGGCGATGTGGAGTACTACTGCACCGCGCCCCGCAACCACGTCCGCCGCACAGGCGAGATCGAGGGGTTCACTATCATGAAGGAGATGCCCCTCGATCCCATCACCGGACGCTATCTGCTGGTGGGTCTGGTGGGTCAGAGCGGAGAGGTCAAGCTCGGCGACGATATCGATAAGATCAAGAATATCTTCTAAGCCATTTGCAAGGAGAAAAAGTATGAATATTACATCCATTGCTGTTGCGGGAACTTTGGAGTCCAGCGACATCTATGTGGAGGTCGAGCCCTGCGAGAATCTGGAGCTCAACATTGAATCCGTTGTTTTGAATCAATTCGGCGAGGAGATCCGCGCCACGATTTTGTCCGTGCTGGAGGAGCTGGGCGTGAAGTCCGGCAGAATTTCCGTGCAGGACAAGGGTGCCATCGACTGCACCATCCGCGCCCGTGTGGAGACCGCCGTCAGAAGAGCAGGAGGGGAGAAGTAAGATGAGAAGATCCATGCTGTTTATTCCCGGCAATTCCCCCAATCTGTTGATGAACGCAGATGTGCTGGGCTCTGATGCTATCATCCTCGATCTGGAGGATGCTGTTGCGCCTTCTGAGAAGGACAGCGCGCGCATTCTGGTGCGCAATGCTCTGAAAGCTTTGAAGTACAAGGGCTGTGAGGTCATTATCCGCATCAATCCCGTGGAAACGGATTACTGGAAAAAGGATCTGGAGGAGGTTATTCCTCTGCGACCCTCCATGATCATGCCCACCAAGGTCGGCTGCGCCGAGGATGTGCGCATCGTGTCCGACTATATCGCGGAGATCGAGGCGAAGTGCGGCTTTGAGCGCAATACTGTGAAGCTCATTCCCTTGATCGAGACTGCTCTGGGCGTGGAGAACGCGTTCCAGATCGCCGGTGCTGACAAGCGCGTGGCGGCAATTTTCCTCGGTGCTGAGGATCTGACTGCTGACCTGCGCTGCAAGCGCACCAAGGAGGGCAAGGAGATCTTCTATGCACGCTCCCGCATGGTCTGCGCTGCCCGCGCCTGCGGTGTGGATGTATATGATACGCCCTTTACAGACGTTGAGGATACAGAGGGTCTGTATGAGGATGCCCGTTTTGCCAAGGCGCTGGGCTTTACCGGAAAGGCATCCATCTCTCCCCGCCACGTGGAGGGAATCAACGAGGTGTTCAGCCCCACGCAGGCGGAAATTGATTATGCCCACGAGGTGCTGGAGACCATCCGCATCGCCAAGGAGCAGGGCAAGGGTGTTGTCGCCCTGCGCGGCAAGATGATCGACGCGCCTATCGTTGCCCGCGCCCAGCAGGTCGTGGAAATGGAAAAGGCTATGTTTGGAGGTGTGGACAATGAGTAAGCTGGTGTCTTCTATCCGCGAGGCGGTGGAAAAGTGCGGTCTGAAGGACGGTATGACCATCTCCTTCCATCACCACATGAGAAACGGTGATTTCGTTCTCAACATGGTGCTGGATACCATTGCTCAGATGGGCTTTAAGGATCTGACGGTGAACGCCAGCTCCATCTTTGATGTCCATGAGCCGATCCTCGGACATATCAAGAACGGCGTTGTCACCGGGATCGAGTGCAACTACATGGGCGGCAAGGTCGGCTCTGCAATCTCCCGCGGAATCATGGAGAAACCTGTGGTCTTCCGCAGCCACGGCGGCCGTCCCTCCGACATGGAGAAGGGCACTTCTGTCATCGATGTGGCGTTTATTGCCGCTCCTACTGCCGACTGCATGGGCAACTGCACCGGAAAGATCGGCAAGAGCGCCTGCGGCTCCATCGGCTATGCCTTTGCCGATGCCATGAACGCAAAGAAGGTCGTCGTTGTCACCGATAATCTGGTGGAGTATCCTCTGGCGGGCTTCTCCATCCCCGAGGTCTATGTGGACTGCGTAGTGGAGGTCGATCAGATCGGCGATCCCGCCGGAATCGTGTCCGGCACCACCAAGATCACCCGCGATCCCGTTGGTCTCAAGATGGCGAGCTATGCCGCCAAGGTCATCGAGGCATCCGGCCTTCTCAAGGATGGATTTTCCTTCCAGACCGGCGCGGGCGGCGCAACGCTGGCTGCTGCCAAGTACGTCAAGGAAATGATGATCGAGAAGAACATCAAAGGCAGCTTCGGCATGGGCGGTATCACCGGATACATGGTCGAAATGCTGGAGGCGGGGCTGTTCAAGGCTCTGATCGACGTGCAGTGCTTTGATCTCAAGGCTGTTGAGTCCATCCGCTCCAACCCTGCCCATCAGGAGGTCAGCGCAACGCAGTATGCAGGTGTCAGCGGACGCAGCGCGGCAGTGGACAGTCTGGATGTTGTGCTTCTGGGCGCTACACAGGTGGATGTTGATTTCAACGTCAACGTGCATACCGACTCCAATGGCTTCATTATGGGCGGCTCCGGCGGTCACAGCGATACCGCCGCGGGTGCAAAGCTTGCCATCATCATCGCGCCTTTGACCAGAGCCCGCCTGCCTTTGGTTGTGGACCGCTGCCTGTGCGTTTCTACGCCCGGCAGGACTATTGATGTGGTCGTCACACAGCGCGGAATTGCCGTCAATACCAAGAATGGCAGGAACAAGGAGCTGAAAGAGGCGCTTATCAAGGCGAAGCTTCCTGTATGCGAGATCGAAGAGCTTAAGCGCATGGCGGAGGAGATCGCCGGCGTGCCTAAGACGATCGAGCTGAGCGACCGCGTGGTCGCAAAGGTGCTCTACCGTGATGGTACCCTGCAGGATACCATTAAGGCGGTGCGCTGATATATGGAACAACCGGCGGGAGCGCAGTACGCGCTCCCACCGGTTGTTTGCATGGGAAGATAAATTGGGGTTTGTCGCGGTATCTCCCCGGTTCATCAAACAGACAGCAAAAACGCAGAGCGGAAATACGCTCTGCGTTTTCAATAAAAGATGAGAGGTTTTTGAAATCTCGTTAACGGATAAAAGCGGGATTTAGTAAAAAACCGTAGGGAAATTTTGTAAAAAGGTTACAAACTAAGAAAAAACAGAAAAAATATGGGGGAAAAATGTGGACTTTTTAGAAATGATGGTGTACAATACATTGGTATAACTAAGGGTGGGGTGGACTGCGCCCAAAAATAAGATGCGCAGAAAACAGCCGCCCTTGCCGCCGCGGTGCGAAGGAGTATCTGATTTTATCTATCGGCAGCTTGGCGGGTAAATTAAGAAAATAGTGAGCAAAAAATACAAAAAATTTGCTTTAAACGAAAAAAGAACGAAAAAATGTTTTCGTTTTTACCGGCTTTGAGAAAGGAAGGAGCGACAAGATATGGACTACTTTTCCAGCAATTCCATGCTTCTGATGGAGAAGTCAATGAACTTCCTGTGGACGAAACAGGCGGCGATCTCTGACAATATTGCCAACGCTGAGACTCCCAATTACAAGGCGAAGATCGTTACCTTTGAGGAAAATCTGCGCGAAAGAATGGAGAAGGCTATGAGTTCCCGCACGCCCCGTTCCAGTATGCGCGAAACGCTGGAGGAGTCCAGGTTCGCTGTTGTTACCACCGGGGACAGTACCCGTCTGGATGACAACGGCGTGAACACCACCGAGCAGATGGTGGAGCTGGTTCGCAACGCCTATCAGCTCCAGTATGTGATGAACGCGATCTCCACCGATCTGAGCACGCTGCGTACAGCAATCAGCGGCAAGTAATAAAGTGAGGTAAAAGAGTATGGCATTTTTGAATTCACTGAATATTGTCGGTTCCGGCATGACTGCCCAGCAGCTTCGTCTGGACGTGATCTCCGAAAATATCACCAACGCCAACACCACCCGCACGGAAGAGGGCGGGGCGTACCGCCGCAAGGTGGTCGTAATGGAGTCCCAGGGTAATTTCCAGGCGGCGCTTGCCCGCGCACGCCGCGAGTCCGAGGGACACTATCAGGTGAGCGGCGGTGTGGCGGTCACCGAGATCCGTGAGGATCCCTCGGACCTCAAGCTGGTGTATGATCCCACTCATCCCGATGCCAACGAGGCGGGATATGTGGAGCTGCCCAACGTGGACATGGTCAAGGAGATGACCGACGCAATGGCTGCCAGCCAGGCGTTCAGCGCAAACGTGACCGTGTTCAACACGCTCAAGAGCGTGATCGCCAAGGGGCTTGAGATCGGTAAGTAAGCCGCCGGAAAGGAAGGAAACGAGTTATGACGATCAATCAAATTGATAAGCTGCAATCCATTACCCGTCTGAACGGAGCGGAGAATACCGCTGCCGCACAGGATACCGCGGCAGCCGGAACCTTTGGCTCCATCTTCCAGTCCGCCATTGATTACGTCAAGGAAACGGACGCGGAGAAGAACGAGGCTGAGTACCTGCTTGCCACCGGTCAGCTGGACAATCCCGCGGAGCTGACCATTGCGGCGACTAAGGCACAGATCGCCGTTGAGCTGCTGGTGCAGCTTCGCAACCGGGCGCTGGATGCTTACAACGAGCTGAAGAATATCTCCGCGTAAAGCGCGGGTGTGTGATTTGAGCTTTGGAGGATGATATCAGTTGGCTGAGAAAATAAAGACCTATTGGGAAAAGGTCAAGGAAGTGCTGGGCAAGGTGTCCAAAAAGGTTTGGATCGCCCTTGCGGTGGTGCTTGTGGCGGTGATCGCGGCGATCTCTGTTGTCGTGGCATCCAACAATGAATATGATGTTCTGTTCGCTGATCTGAACACCGGAGATGTGACAACGATCGTTTCCTATCTGGAGGCGCAGGGCATTACCAATTACCGTCTGGAAAACGGAGACACCATCATGGTCCCGAAGGGACAGGTGCCGACGCTGCAGATGAAGATCATTATGGAGGGGTACGGCACCTCCGGCCATGCCTTTGAGTACTACACCGAAAATGCCGGAATGCTGTCTACCCAGTCCGAGCGTGACCGCGCATGGCTCATCTCGGTAACGGAGAAGCTGCGCGCAACGATCATTACGCTTGACAACGTTAAGGACGCTCAGGTTCTTCTGACACCGGGCAGCGATAATTCCTATGTGCTGGACAGCAACAACAAGGTGGATGCTACCGCTTCCGTAAAGGTCACCATGACCGATGGAAAGATGCTTACTGACAAGCAGGCTGCCGCCATCCGCGCACTGGTCTCCACCGGTGTGCAGGGGCTGGAGGTCGACTCTGTTGTAGTCGTTGACTCCCTCGGAAACGTCTACTCCGCCGGAGACAGCATTTCTGCTGAGATCAGCGATTCCTCCGCACTGAAGCTGGAGCTGGAGGAGAAGTACAATAATCTGACCCGAACCAACATCATGCAGGTGCTGGTTCCCCTCTTTGGTACGGAAAATGTCAAGGTCGGTGTCAACTGCACCGTGGACGTTAACCACATGACGCAGGCTTCCACCGAGATCAACGCCCCCGAATGGGCGACCAACGGCGAGGGTATTATCGGCTCCAAGATTTGGGACAGCTACATCGTCCGCGATGAAGATGAGAATGCAGGCGGCGAGGTGGGAACGGAGTCCAATTCCGAGCTTCCCGGCTATGTGGAAGGACAGATGAATGCCGACGGAACAGAAAAAGAGATCGGTTCCAGCGGACAGATCGATTATGAGAACCCTACCACGGAAACCTACACCGAGCGCACTGCCGGTTATCTCACCGACTGCATGGTGTCCGTCAGCATCAACTCTGCTTATTCCAATGTTGTGGATGTTGACAGTCTGAAGCTGCATATCGCGCGGGCGGCGGGCATTCCCGATGAGTACGCCGCCAGCAAGATCTCTATCTATGTCGCCCCCTTCTATGTGGCACCTGTGGAGCCTCCGGTGGACGATTGGCCCTTCCCGGTGGATGAATGGGTCGTCTACGCCGCAGCGGGCGGATTGCTTCTGTTCCTTCTGATCCTTATCATCATTATCTCCTCCGTTAACAAGAAGCGCCGTAAGAAGAAGGAAGCTGAAATGCAGGCTCTGCTGCAGCAGCAGGCTCTGGAGCAGCTCATGAACAGCGTGCAGGAGCCCGAGGAGATGACTGCCGATGTCATGAACATGAAGAACGAGAAGAGCATGGAGCTGCGCAAGGATATCCGCAGATTTGCCGATGAAAGCCCGGAGATCGCCGCGCAGATCGTGAAGAACCTTCTGAGAGGAGGCGAGAACGATGGCTGATAAAGCAGCAGTAGCAGTTCCCGCCGCCGCAGTACCGGCAGCAGAGGTACCTCAGAAGAAAAAGAAACATACTGCGAATATGACCAGCGCCCAGAAGGCTGCGGCGGTCATCATCGCGCTGGGTGCGGAAAAGGCATCCAAGATCTATAAGCATATGGATCCCGAGGATGTTGAGCAGCTCACCATTGAAGTTGCCCAGATGGGCTTCCTCGACAGCGAGCAGACGGAAGAGATCCTCACAGAATATTATCAGATGTGCATGACCAACAAGGCCATCACCGAAGGCGGTCTTGAGTATGCACGAATGGTTCTGGAAAAGGCCTACGGTCAGCAGGAAGCGGCTGAGCTGCTGGGCAAGGTGACACGCTCTCTGAAGAGCCGCCAGTTTGCTTTCCTCGGCAAGGCCGATATCAAGTCCCTCTACACCGCACTGCAGGGTGAGCGTCCCCAGACCATCGCCCTCGTCCTCTCCCATGTGGACGCGGCAAAGGCAGCGTCGGTGGTTTCCCAGATCGAAGGCAAGAAGCAGGTCCGCGTTGTGGAGGCTCTTGCCAAGATCGACAGTGTTTCCCCGGAAGCCATTAAGATCGTGGAAGCGGAGATGGGCAAGAAGTTCTCCAGCATGATCACCAGCCAGAACGTCAAGGTCGGCGGTATCGACTATGTTGCCGATATCATGAACAACCTGGACCGCGCAAGCGAGAAGAACATCTTCGACGGCTTGATCGAGCGCGATCAGAACCTGGCAGAGGAGATCCGCAAGAGAATGTTCGTCTTCGAGGATATCGTCACCATGGACGACCGCTCTGTCCAGCGCTTCGTCCGCGACTGCGATACCCGAGATCTGGTTCTGGCACTCAAGGCGTCCAACAACGAGGTCGCCAACAAGCTGTTCGCCAACATGTCCAGCCGTATGGCACAGAGCATCAAGGACGATCTGGAGATCACCAGCAACGTCCGACTCAAGGACGTCGAGGCTGCACAGCAGCGCATTGTGGATATCATCCGCAACCTGGAAGAGAGAAACGAGATCATTATCCTGAAGGGCGGAAAGGACGATGTCATTGCCTAATATTTTCAAGCACTTTTCCGGCGACAATAAGGCAGAGGCGTATGTCTTCCCCGATATTGATGGTCCCCAGCCGGAGGCGAAGGAGCGTCAGACTACGCTGAAGCTGGTCGATTTCGCAGCCGAGTTCGAGACGGCACGAAGAGCCGCTGAGGGCGAGGATGACGAGATGGACCCGGCGCTGGAGGAGATTCTTACTGAACCGGAGTCTGAGCCGGAGCCCGAGGAGGAGCTCACTCCCATTGACCAGGCTGCCCGGGAGATCGAGGAAATGCTCCAAAAAGCCAGAGAGGAAGCCGCCCAGATCCTGGAACAGGCGAGAGAGGCTGCCAAGCTTGAGGCGGAGAGCATTTATGAAGCTGCCAAAGAAGAAGGCAGACAGGATGGCTATCTGGAAGGCGTTGAGAAGGCACTGGAGGAAGGTCGTCAGCACCAGGAGAAGGTAGCTGCCCAGATGCAGGACGAGGTGGAGCAGTTTCTTTCCCGCGCAGGCGCTGCACTGGATCGTCAGCTCGATGAAAACGTCAATGAGCTGCGCGATCTCGCCATTGCCATCGCTGAAAAGGTCGTTTGCATCAGCCTTCGCAGCAGCACGGAGATCATCGGGCGCATGGTGCAGGCGGCGCTGGATAAGCGCAAGCACCGTGAATGGATCCATATTTATATCTCTGAAAATGATGCCAAGCGTATGAGTCAGATCCCCGCGTCGCTGACGGCGGCGGTCTCGGGCATCTCCGACCGTGTGCGCATTATCCCGATGGCGGATGATGACTCCGGCACCTGTGTCATTGAAATGCCGGACGAGATCATTGATGCCAGCGCGTCTACCCAGCTGGGAAATATCCGGGCGCTGCTTTCCAACAGCGGAAGACAGACAGAAACCGAGCTGAACAGTCTCGGCGGCTTTGGCAACTTTGGTTTCTAACAGCGTAATTATTTAAGGTGAACTACTATGTCCGTTTTTCAGCAGATGGCTCGTCAGGTGTACAACGCTGAAACCTACAGCCTGACGGGAAAAATTGAAAACATCGTGGGTATGTCCATCGAGGCCTCCGGCGGTCACGCTGCCGTAGGTGACATCTGCCGGATTTACAACGGAGAGTCGGGGCGACAGGTGACGGCGGAGGTGGTCGGCTTCAAAAACGACAGAATCCTCCTGATGCCCTATTCCGACATGAATGGTATTTCCGCCGGCAACTTCGTGCGAAACACCGGAGCGCAGCTTACGCTGCGCGTGGGTGAGTTCCTCCGCGGGCGCATCATTAACGCACTGGGACAGCCCATTGACGGTAAGGGTCCCTTCGTGGGCGGCACGAACCACTGCATCAACGGCGGCTACATCAACCCCATGAACCGTCCGCCCATCCGGGAACGGATGGAATTCGGCGTGAAGGCTATCGACGGACTGCTTACCATTGGTAAGGGTCAGCGTATCGGTATCTTCGCAGGCTCCGGTGTCGGTAAGAGTACGCTGATGGGCATGATCGCAAAGAATGTCAAGGCGGATATCAACGTTATCGCCCTTGTCGGTGAGCGTGGCCGAGAGGTTCTTGAGTTCGTCCAGAAGGATCTGGGTCCGGAAGGCATGCGCCGCTCCGTTCTGGTGGTGGCGACCTCCGATCAGCCGGCGATGCTCCGAATGAAGTGCCCCAGTGTCGCCACCGGTATCGCGGAATACTTCCGCGATCAGGGATACAATGTCCTTCTGATGATGGACTCCCTCACGCGTTTTGCGATGGCGCAGCGTGAGATCGGACTTGCCATCGGTGAGCCGCCGGTGTCCCGCGGTTATACCCCTTCCATCTACGCCGAGCTCCCCAAGCTTCTGGAGCGAAGCGGTAACTTTAATAAAGGCTCCATTACCGGTGTTTACACCGTTCTGGTGGAGGGTGACGATACCAATGAGCCAATCTCCGATACGGTGCGCGGTATTTTGGACGGACATATCGTTCTGTCCCGTTCCCTTGCCCACGCAAACCACTATCCTGCCATTGATATCGGCATGAGCATCTCCCGACTGATGCCGGAGATCATCCCCAGAGCGCATAAGGAGCTTGCCTCAAAGCTGCGCGATATCATGAGCGTTTACGAAAAGAACGCCGATCTGGTGTCCATCGGTGCTTACAAGGCGGGCAGCAACCGAAAGCTGGACCACGCGCTGACCAAGATGGACGAGATCAACGAATTTCTGACGCAGGACGTCAATGAAGCGTTCACCTATGACCAGACACTGAAAAAACTGGCTGAGATCATGAAGTAACAGGTGGTTGCAAATGAAAAAATTCAAATTTTCATTGGATACCGTGCTGAGTTACAAGGATCAGGTTCTTGACGCGCTGAAAATCGAGCATGGAGTGATCCTTGCTGAGATTCGTGCGCAGGAGGAGGTTCTGGAAGCGGTGTGGCGCCGCTACCGGGACTACGACGAGGAGTTCCGTGAGCAGAAGATGAACGGAATCAGCGCGCTGGACGCGATGATGTACGAGGCAGGACTTCGGGCGCAGGAGATCGAGATCAAGCGGGAAACCGAGAAGCTTGACGCACTCCGTGAGGCGGAGGAAAGAAAGAGAAATGAAGTGGTCGAGGCGAAGAAAGAGACCGCTTCTCTGGAAAAATTGCGTGAGCGCAAGTTGGACAGCTACAATAAAGCTGTTCAGAAGGGCGAAGAGCAGGTCATCGAAGAATTTGTGAGTACACAGAGAGCGATGAACAGTATTTGAACCATGTCCGAACCGGCGGACCGGACGGGCTGCCGTTTGGAAATATTCATTTTAGTATGAGGAGGTGACAGAGTATGGACCAAATCAATGCAGGTATCCTGAAGCTGATGAACAATCCCGGCGCTCTCGTGACCGGCAAAAAGACTGATTTCGGAGCAAATCGTGAGCCGTCCTTTGATGTGCTTCTTGATCAAAAGAACAATCAGGCACGCACCGAAGTAGTTTCCGACAGAAGTCGCAGACCTGAGGATACCGAAAAGATTCCTACCCGGGAAGCGGAGGCAGAAAAGAAGGCTCCTTCCACCGAGGAAACGGAGGAAGAGTCCTGCGATGTGGCGAGAGAAGCTGCCGCGGCGCAGATCGTTTGGATCGCGGCTCCCAACGCGGCTGACTTGAGAGTGACAGCGCAGCAGGAGAATACAGCGTCCATTGAGCAGCCCCTGATCGTCGGCATTAACGATGAGCCGGGAGCGGTGCTTGGTGAGGAGGCTTTGGCACAGATCGCCGACAAGCTTCCTGTGATCGAGGGACTTCCCGAGATGGAAACAGCTCCGGAGACGGAGGCAGAGGTGATGCCCGAGCAGATCGTTGAAACCGTTTCTGAGGAGGCTCAGCCCCAGCTCCAGACCAACGTTGGCGAGCAGACAGCGGAAGACACATCTGTTGAGATCAGCGTGACAGAGCATGAGGGTGACGAACCCGACGTTGATGTGACGGCAACGGAGACACCACTGTTTGAAGATGTGGAAGCAGCTCCTATCAAGGTTGCTGAGGCACCCGAAAGAGCGGAGAAGGCTCCCGAGGTCGAGAAACAGGTGGCTGACAAGCTGGTGAGCGTCTTCGAGAGCGGTGAGACCAAGGTAGAGATCCGGCTGGATCCCGCAGAGCTTGGTAAGCTGACCATCGAGCTGACCCGAAATGAAGACGGCACGCTGAACATCCTGCTTAACGCGGATAATATGCAGACCCGCAGCCTGCTGGAGCGTCATGTGACCGGACTGCAGGAGGCACTTGCTGAGCGCGGACAGCAGAATGTTCAGATCACTGTGAACCAGAATGAGGAGAGCCAGCGTCAGGACAACAACGCCAATCAGCGTAACGATTTCCAGGATGGCAGCAACGGAAGGCAGAGCGAGCAGCGCCGCCGTGACGATCACCGCAGCGGGGAGGACTTCCTGCAGCAGCTCCGTCTGGGCTTGATCCCCATTGAGGAAGAAGACGAAGAAGACTAAGAAAGGAGGAGCGATAAATGCCTGTCGATAATATCAACAGCTATAACACAATGCTTGGAAACAGCAGTTTGATCAACAGCGCCGCCAGCAGCCAGTATCAGAACAGCTCCATGGATGCCTATGGTCTGGATATGCAGGATTTCCTGTCGCTGATGGTCGCGCAGTTCACCAATCAGGGCATGGACGCTACCGCCGATATCGGTGATATGCTCAACCAGCTCGTTCAGATGCAGATGGTCACAGCACTTGCCAGCATGTCCACTGCCATGAACACCATGACGGATCAGTCCATCATGTCCTACGCCGCCTCCCTGGTCGGCAAGGAAGTTACCGTGGCGGGTTATGACAAGGAAGGTCAGTATCAGGAAGTGATCGGCGAGGTAACGGCTACCGGAAGCTACGGTGGTGAGCAGGTCATCTTTGTAGGCGAGGATATGTACTACATGACCCAGATCATCGCGGTGGGACGACTGCCCTCTACCGATGCGGGCAACATCGAGTCCCCGGATGAGGAAAACGGTGGTTCCGAAGGGACTGGCGAGAGTGATTCCTCCACCGACCCCTTTGATCAGAATTGAGGTGAGCGGAGATGATTGAAAGAGTATCATCCCGGCACTATCAACCATCGCCCCAGCAGATGCAGCAGGCGGTCGCCAACGCGAGCTTTGATCTTCTGCTGCGCCGGGAAATGGACAAAGCCCTTGAAACAAAGGACGTGGAGTTTTCCAAGCACGCGATCATCCGTGCGGAGGAACGCGGCATTGATATCACTCCCGATCTGATCGACCAGCTGCGCGGCAGCATGATCCGCGCGCAGGCGAAGGGCGCGACCAATATTCTGGCAATGGATTCGGAAAAGGCTTTTATCATCAACGTACCCAATGGAAAGGTCATCACTGCCATTACGCAGGATGAAATGAAAGAAAACGTATTCACCAACATTGACGGCGCCGTGTTCCTGTGACATAATCACAGATAGCAGGACCACTTTTGGATGCTTTTGTCCCCGCCCGACTGGTGAGGGGCAGGCGGCGCCAAAACGAAAGGAGATACATAGAGCAATATGACTGGAGCAATGTATGCCGCTATCGCCGGCCTGAAGACTCACATGAATAAGCTCAACGTTATCGGTAACAACATCGCTAACGTTAACACCTACGGTTATAAGACCCAGCGCGCGGTTTTTTCCGATTCCATTTATACCAGCCTGAGAACCGGTTCTGACGGAACCGCTACCGACGGCGCCATCAACCCCTCCCAGATCGGTTACGGCGTGGAGCTGACCTCCGTTGATATCGACATGAGCAGCGGCACCTTCTCCCCTACGGGTAAGGATATGGACTGCATGATCATGGGCGACGGTTTCTTTATGGTGGGCGATAAGGAGAAGCAACTGGTGATCGATCCCGAAGATCCCACCACGCTGACCTCTCTGGCTCTGACCCGCGTGGGTAACTTTGAATTCAAGGCTGACGGCTATCTGTCCGATGCCAACGGCAACATCGTGTACGGCTTCCTGTGCACCGGTGTTGACGGCGACACCACCACCTTCAGCGATCAGCTGGTTCCCATCTGCCTGCCCAGACTGAAGACCACCTTTGACGATAACGGCAATCTGACCGGCATCGAGATCGGCTATCCCACTCTGGATGAGAATGGCCGCCTTGCCGCAGCTACCACTGAGGAGGGCGACGAGCTGCCCTTCGCCGGCATGGACAGCATTGCCATCGACCCCAAGACCGGTCTCATCACCGGCACCTCCAAGGACACCGGCATGGTCGTTACCATCGGCGTCATCGCCATCGGCAATGTCACCAACCCCAACGGCGTTACCCACACCGGCGGTCCCTACTATCAGGCTGCCGGCGGCGCGGGCGATCTGCAGGTCTCCCTGATGGGCGGCGTTGAGCAGGAAATGATGATCTGCAATGAGTACGACGAGGAGGGCAATCCCGTTGAGGAGCCCACTCAGTTCACCTACATCAACGCAAGTCTTGCCGCAGATCCCGAAAACCTGCCCGCAGGCATGATGATCTACAGCTCCGGTACCACCGAGCTGATGACCGGCGGTCTGGAAATGTCCAAGACCGATCTCGCTACCGAGATCTCCGAGATGATCACCACTCAGCGCGGCTATCAGGCAAATACCCGTATCATCACTGTTACTGACTCCATGCTCGAAGAGCTGGTCAACATCAAGCGTTAAATTTTAACATGAGCCCATCCCGCGCGGGGGGAACGCCCCGCGTGGGATGGAACAAAATGAGAAAGGCGGCTGAAGGATGATTTTACTGACGAAACGAAGCGGGGATAAATTTCTGGTCAACCATCAGCAGATCGAATGCATTGAGATGATCCCCGAATCCAAAGTTGTTATGATGAACCACGACTATTACCTCGTCATGGAAGACATTGACGAGATCATTGATAAAATTACCAAGTATGAAGCAAAGGTCCGCGATATTTACCGCGAGATCACTATCACAGATAACCGTCTTAAATAAACAGCCGGAGATCTAATAAGAGCTTTCTGACTGTCATTGGAGGGGAAAAACACATGAATCTAAACTATATTATTGGTCTGGTGCTGGCAATCGTGGTGTTCCTTTTCGGCTGTGTCAGCAGCATTACCATGCCGGGCTTTGTCATCGAGTTCAAATTTGAAAATCTGGGAAACTTCTTTGATCCGGCCAGTATTCTGATCACCATCGGATGTACGGTGTTCATCATCATCGCAAGTTTTCCTAAAGATATGCTTGCCAGTATCCCCAAGCATCTGAAGATCATTCTCAACACCAAGAATTTTCAGCCTGTGCAGTACATCGACCAGTTGGTTGAGCTGGCGCAGATCGCCCGTAAGAACGGTCTGCTGGCTCTGGAAGAGCGTGCCAATGAGCAGAAGGATCCCTTCTTCAAGCAGGCGATCATGCTGATCGTCGACGCAAACGACCCCGATAAGGTTCGCGCCATTCTGGAGAATGATATCGAATGCATGTCCAACCGTCACGAAGGTGCGGCGGCTATGTACGATAAGGCATCCTCCATCGCGCCTGCCTTCGGTATGGTCGGTACACTGGTCGGTCTGATCAACATGCTGAAGGGCATGGATATGGAGACCGGTGCAAGCAATCTGGGCTCCGACATGGGTACCGCACTGATCACCACTCTGTACGGCTGTATCCTGGCACACATGTTCTTCGGACCCATCGCCACTCTGCTCCGCAACCGCGACGAGCAGGAGGTGCTGTGCAAGATGATCATCATCGAGGGCATCATGTCCATCCAGTCCGGTGAGAACCCCAAGTTCCTGAAGGAGCGTCTGCTGACCTATATGAGCCAGAAGCAGCGCCTGCTGGCTGAAAACGGCGGCGGCAAGGCTGCCAAGGGCAGCAAGAGTAAGGGCAAGAAGGGCAAGGGCAACAGCGAAGCTGAGGCGGCGTGATCCTGATTGCTTGATAAAAGGAGCGTGAGAACCTATGAAAATGCGCAAAAAAAGCAGTGGCGGCGGCGCAAACTGGATGGATACCTATGGTGACATGGTCACGCTGCTGCTGTGCTTCTTTGTGCTGCTCTATTCCATGTCTACCATCAGTGAAGAAAAATGGAAGATGCTGGTCGTCAGCTTCAACCCCGACGCGGCGCAGACCATAACGGAAAGCTCCGGCAACGAAGGTCCTAATGCTGACCCCAATGAGCTGGACGGCTCCGGTATGGGTCTCAGTCAGGTGGATATCGACGAAGATATGGCGCAGCTCTATGAGCTTCTTGTAACATACGTCGCGCAGCAGAATGCGGAGGACAGCATCTCGGTGTCCAAGGGTGATGGAAAGGTGTTCGTTACCTTCAGTCAAGCGGTTTTCTTTGAAGGAGATTCCTGGGCGCTGAAGGAAGAAAGCAAACCCCTGTTGGAAATGGTCGCGGCAATGCTCTCAGAGGTGGCGGACTCGATCGACGAGGTCCGCATCATGGGACATACCGCGCAGGGCGATCCCAACAAGCCTAACAATATTATTGTTGACCGGCAGCTGTCCGCGATGCGTGCGGCAACAACGCTGGCCTACATACAGCAGTTCTGCACCGTTGACCCCGCCCGTCTGATCAGCGAGGCCTACGGTCAGTGGCGACCCGTAGCACCCAATGATACCGCGGAGGGTCGCGCGCAGAACCGCCGCGTGGAACTGATCATCAGCGGACGTAATCTGGAGCAGGAAATGGCAGAGGGTATCCAGAATTACTACACCAGCAGCAATGCTCCGACGACCTCTGGTACCACAACTACCGGAGATGCCGCAAACGACAGCGGTGAAACCGGCGAAACGACAAATACGGCAGGCGAGGAGCTCCCGTCCGAGGGTGGGGAGACCACCGGCTCAGAGAACGGGACGAATGAACCGTGAGAATGAAGATTAGCTTCCGCAATTCAAGGGAACGTAAAGGCAGGTTGATAGAGATTTATGTCTGAAGTACTGTCGCAAAGTCAGATCGACGCGTTGCTCAACGCTGTCCGCACAGGTGACAAGGACGTTAACGAGCAGGCAGAGGATCAAAGCGAAAAGAAATACAGGAAGTACGACTTCCACAGTCCGAAAAAGTTTACAAAAGACCGTATCAAGATGCTCAACAGCGTTTTTGATACCTACACGCGAATCATCAATACCCGACTCAACGCCACGCTTCATACGACCTGCGAGGTCGAGGTCGAGAGCATCGAGGAACAGCGCTACTACGAGTTTTCCAACGCACTTACCGAGGGTGATGTGCTCGCCATCTCCAATGTGGTGGTGGAGGAGCATGAGGATGAATCCCCCGCGCTCTTCTATCTGGCTCCGACGCTGGGCATGTGCATGATGGATCTGATGCTGGGCGGCGAGGGTGCCATGGAACAGGATGATATGGTGGATCATATCTATACCGACCTGGAGCTGCGCCTCTATGAAACACTTATGCAGGATATGATTTCTGTTTTGGGTGACGGTTGGGCAAACTATTTGGCGCTCGACTTCAATTACCAGAGAACGGAAGTCAACCCCACACTTGTCCAGCTGCTGGGAATTGATGAGGTCGTTGTGATCGTTGATCTGCGGCTCAAATTCCCCAATTACTCCGGCCGCATGAGTATCTGTCTGCCGGCCATGATGCTGACAAATCTGTTTGCCATCATCAACCACAAGAACGCTGACCGCAAGGGTACCGCCGAGGAAAAATCCAAGGAGATCTTTGACCGTCTGCGTGATTCCAGTCTGGAGATCGTGGCGCACATGCCGGAGGCCAGACTGCAGCTTAGTGATATCTACCACCTTAACGTGGGTGATGTGATCGACCTGGGACAGAAGCAGGGTTCGCCGATCTACCTTGACATCGGTGGATACAACTGGTTCTCGGGTCAGATGGGAATGCACAATAAGAAGATGGCTGTGAAGATAGAGGATGTGTGCTATCAGGCCGAGAGAAGGAGCGAGTAAAAAGGATGCAGAGAGAAGTTTTTAGCCCGCTGGCGATAGACGCTCTGGGCGAAATGATGAATATCAGCCTTGGCTCTTCGGCAACCGCCGTGTCCAATATGCTGGACCGGCGCGTGGATATTACCACGCCGAAGGTCTCCGTGGTTGATATCGAGAGTTTTTCCATTGCCGAGATCGAGCCGGCAATGGGCGTCGAGATCAAGTATGTTTCCGGTCTTGAGGGCAGCAATATCATGCTGCTCAAGAAGGAAGACATCAAGGTCATCGTGGATATTCTGATGGGTCAGGAGGATTCCGATGACGGAGAGGAATTTGAACTCAATGATCTGACCATCAGCGCGGTCTGTGAGGTCATGAACCAGATGATGGGTGCGTCCGCTACCGCACTGTCGGACTTCCTTGGTTATTCCGTCAATATCTCCACGCCCAGTCCCTTTGAAATGCATGACTTCAATGCATTCAAGCATGAGCATCTTCCCCACAATACCAACATGATCGTCGTGATCCGCTTTGCTCTCAAGATCGAGAACAAGCTGGAAAGCGAATTCATGAATGTTATCTCCGTTGAACTGGCACGCGAGCTGCTGGGCGGTCTTGGTCTGGAGGACGAGGATATCCTTGGACCTGAGGCTCATCTGCTGGGTGAGGCTCCCGCACAGCCCCGCGCTGTTGATACCAGCAGCGGCAGCAAGCCCCTCAGTCAGGAGGAGATCGAGAAGCTGATGGGCGGCGGTGCTGCTCCCGAACCCGAGGTCAGCAACAAGCCTCTCAGTCAGGAGGAGATCGAGAAGCTGATGGGCGGCGGTGCTGCTCCCGAACCCGAGGTCAGCAACAAGCCTCTCAGTCAGGAGGAGATCGAGAAGCTGATGGGCGGCGGCACTGCCCCCGCACCTCAGAGCGCTCCCCAGCCTGCCCCGCAGGCTCAGCCCCAGTCTGCACCTCAGCCGGTGCAGCAGATGCCGCAGCAGGCAATGCCGCAGATGCAGCAGGCAATGCCTCAGGTGCCTCCCATGTACCCCATGCCGGATGGTCAGATGGGATATCCGCCCAGTTACTACCCGCCTTACCCCTATCCGTATCCCTACCCCTATCCCCCGCAGCCTGAGGAAGCCCCCAAGCCGGAGGCCAAGCGTGAGCCCAAGACTATCAACGCAAAGTCCGTGAAGATGACCGAGATGAACGCCGAGGATCGCCTCAGCAGCGAGCAGGCGCAGAATCTGGATCTTATCATGGAGGTTCCCCTGCAGGTCACTGTGGAGATCGGCCGCACCCGCCGCAAGGTGCAGGACATCCTCTCCTATACCAAGGGCTCTCTGGTCGTGCTTGATAAGCTGGCAGGCGATCAGGTCGATCTGTATGTCAACGGCAAGTGCATCGCCAAGGGTGATGTGGTCGTTGTGGATGACAACTTTGGCGTTCGAATCACTGAGATCGTCCAGATGGACGGCGGTGAGGGACTCTTTTCCAAATAAGAGCTAATAAATAGATCAAAAAATAATTCTTAATTGAAACTTTGAGAAAGAAGGATAGATTAAAATGGCTAAGAAGATTCTGTTGGTTGATGACGCTGCCTTTATGAGAAAGATGATCAAGGACACCCTGAGCAAGAACGGTTACACTGAGCTTTACGAGGCAGTTGACGGTGCTGACGCTGTTGAGAAGTACAACGAGCTGCATCCCGATCTGGTCATCATGGACATCACCATGCCCAACATGGACGGTCTGGAGGCACTGAAGGCCATCCGCGGCAAGGACAGCAACGCCAATATTGTTATGTGCTCCGCAATGGGTCAGGAGAGCATGGTCATGGATGCCGTTCGCTCCGGTGCCAAGGACTTTATCGTTAAGCCCTTCAAGGGTGAGCGCGTCATCAAGACCGTTACCTCCATTCTGGGCGAGCCCTGATCGATCATCACTGTCTTAAGGAGGATCCAATGCCTGAAATTCTGTGGCTGCTGATAGCCGTTGTCCTGGTCATGGGACTTGCGTACCTGACCACCCGGTATGTGGCGGGGAATCACTTCCCGGCAGCTCCCCGGGGAAAAAACGGAAAGCTGCTCTCTGTTGTGGAACAGACATACATGGGCAGGGATCGGCAGATCCTTCTTGTGCAGGCAGGTGACCGATATTTCCTAATTGGGAATACCCCTACGCAGATCACCACTCTGGCGGAATTATCCGCCGAGGAGGTGGAGGCGTGGCGAGAGAAGGAGAGGGGAGAAGAAGACCGGCCTCCGAGCTTCAAACAATCCCTGCAGGAGATCATAAAGCAACGAAGCAGGAGGGATAAAGGTGACTGACAGTATCATCAATATCAACGGTGACAATATTCAGACGCTGGAAATATTGTTTATTACCACGCTGATCTCACTGGCACCGTCGCTGGTCGTGATGATGACCTCCTTCGGACGGTATATCATCTCCCTTTCCTTTCTCCGCACCGCGCTGGGCACGCAGCAATCCCCGCCCAACGTGGTTTTGACCGGTATCGCGTTGTTTCTGACGCTGTTCACCATGTCTCCGGTCTTGACGGAGATCAACGAAACAGCATATCAGCCGTACGCGCAGGAGATCATCGGACAGGATGAATTTCTGGAGCGGGCATCGATCCCGCTGAAGGAATTTATGCTGCGCAACACGGAAAGTGCTACTCTGGACATGTTCTGCGAACTGGCACAGGTCGAACCGGTGCGGGGCGAGGAAGCAATGGATCTGTCTATCTGGATCATTGTGCCCGCGTTTATGACCTGCGAGTTGAAAGCCGCGTTTCTCATCGGATTTCTGGTATACATACCCTTTACGCTGATCGATGTCATCGTGTCGTCTACGCTGATGTCCATGGGTATGGTCATGCTGCCTCCGGCCATGATCTCCGCACCCTTTAAGCTGCTGCTGTTCATCTCCGTGAACGGCTGGGATCTGATGTTCTCAACATTGATACGAAGCGTTAACTGACAGGTAGGGGAGGAAACCGGATGAGTACGATCGCAATCGGAGAGGTCATGCACGAGGGACTGCTGGTCGTCATCAAGCTGGCGGGGCCGACGCTTGTGATGTGTATGCTGGTCGGTGTTATTTCCGCTATCTTTCAGGCGGTGACGCAGATCCATGAGCAGTCACTCGCATTTATCCTAAAGCTGATCGTTGTGTTCCTTTTTCTGATGATCGGCGGAGGCTGGATGCTGCAAAACCTGCAGGAGTATACCTACTACCTGTTTGAGCTGATCGCAAATTAAGGACTGAGCGTATGATCGATTGGTCTGAACTGACACTTTTTATCTACATCTTTGCCCGCATGAGCGGATTCGTCCTGTTCAATCCGATTCTGGGACGAAACAATATCCCCGCCGCTTACCGCACCGGGCTGACTCTGGTGCTGTCTATCAGCGCGATGTCGGGGATCATGGCACAGCAGTCCGCCGTTTTACCGGTTGGCATACTGGATCTTTCGATCCGCATCCTGTTGGAAATGGCGCTGGGCTTCTTTTTCGGCATGGTCATGAACTTCTTCTTCTATATCCCTCAGTTTGCCGGCACCGTGATCGACACGCAGATGGGTATGACGATGAATCAGATTTATGATCCGGCATCGCAGTCCAATATGTCCGTTACCGGTGTTCTGCTCAACGCGCTGATGACCATGCTGTTCTTTGCCGCCAACGGACACCATACGCTGCTGCGCATTATTCTGACCTCGGGTGAGGTCGTTCCCTATGGCGCGGCGGTATTTGGCGAGGCGGCAGCCAGCGCAATGCTTCAGGTATTCATTGAATGTACACTGTTGGCGGTGAAGCTCGCCCTTCCTATTCTGGCAGCGGAGATGCTGGGACAGGTCGGCATGGGCGTTCTGATGAAGGTGATCCCTCAGATCAACGTCTTTGCTATCAACATCGAATTGAAGATCATTATTGGTCTCGGACTCCTTCTAACGCTTCTCTCGCCCATCAGCGAATACTTGCTGGAGGCAGAGCGGGAGATGCTGAGAAGTATGGAAGAGATCCTTCGTTTGGCGGCAGGATAGACTCCGCACGAGCTTGACGATACAAGGGGGGACAAGCGTTGGCGGATCCGTCTAAAACCGAAAAAGCGACACCAAAACGACGACGGGACGAACGAAAGCGCGGTAACGTCGCAAAAAGCCAGGATGTCGTTGCGGTGGCGACGCTGGTCGCCGCTTATGCCATGCTGCAAATTCTGGCACCTGTCTTTGTTGAGCAGATGACATCCTTTATTCAATACTGCGTCAATGACCTGCCGCTGTCCGGCATGGGCATTGAGGGCATTCTGCAGGAGCTGGGCGGCAGGATCGGCATGGTGCTGGTCATGACCATCGGATTGTTTACAGCGGCAGTCATCATTGTTTCCGTAGCGGCGACCTTTTTTCAAACCGGAATGCTGGTCACCGCTGAACCGCTCAAGCCAAAGCTGAGCAAGATCAACCCTATCGAGGGGTTTAAGCGACTGTTTTCCCTCAGAAGTGTGATCGAAACACTGAAGGGAATCCTAAAAATCATTCTGTTATTGTGGCTGATCTACAGCAATCTCGTTGATCTGGCATCAGAGAACTACAAATATCTGAGTACAGACCTGTCAAGCGCAATAACCCACATGTACGACAGCATCCTTTCGATGATCTTTCAGATCATCATCGCGTTTGCCGTGATCGCTGCCGCGGACTACCTCTACCAATGGTGGGAGTATGAGCGGAATATGCGCATGAGCAAGCAGGAATTGAAAGAAGAATATAAACAGACGGAAGGCGATCCCCAGATCAAGGGAAAGATCAAGGAACGTCAGCAGCAGATGGCGCGAATGCGCATGATGCAGCAGGTCCCGCAGGCGGACGTGGTCATCAAGAACCCGACGCACTACGCCGTGGCGCTTCGCTACCGGCCGGAGCGGGATAATGCGCCCGTGGTTCTGGCGATGGGTCAGGACGAGCTTGCACTCCGCATCATTAAGGTTGCGGAGGAGAACAAGGTGGCAGTGGTCGAAAACATTCCTCTGGCGCGGGCGCTCTACGCCGGCGCGGAGCTGGGGCGTGAGATCCCGCCGGAATTCTACGGCGCTGTCGCGGAGGTCCTGGTCTACATCTTCCGACTGAATGACGATAAAAGACTTACAAAATAGTTTCACGCGCGGAGCGAGTGAATTAACTCCTCAGGTACAGATAACTCCCGCAGGAAGAGAGGATCCATGAAGCGAATTTTAGACAATGCAATATCGCTGGCGGTCGTAGTCATCGTCCTCTTTATGGTGATACCCCTGCCGAAGGAGCTTTTGGACATTCTGCTGATCATAAACATCGGTCTCTCCATCATGATCCTGATGATCACGATGAACATCAAGAGCGCGCTGGAATTTTCCATATTCCCATCGCTGCTGCTGATCACAACGCTGTTCCGACTAGGCTTGAACGTATCCAGTACCCGATTGATCCTTGGCAATGGCGGCGAAGCCGGCAGCGTCATCAAGGCGTTTGGTGAGCTGATCACAGGCGGCAATATCGTTGTCGGTTTCGTGATCTTCATCATTCTGGTTTTGATGCAGTTCATCGTTATTACCAAGGGCGCGGAACGAGTTTCCGAAGTCGCTGCCCGCTTTACGCTGGACGCAATGCCTGGTAAGCAGATGGCCATTGACGCCGATCTTTCCGCAGGTCTGATCAACGAGGCCGAGGCGCGCCAGCGCCGGGCAAATATTCAGAAGGAAGCGGATTTCTACGGCGCTATGGACGGTGCTACCAAGATCGTCAAGGGCGACGCGGTCATGTCCATCATCATCACGCTCATTAACTTTGTTGGCGGCGTGATCATCGGTCTGGTCATGGGAGGCGGAAGCTTCGGCGATGTTCTGAGCACCTACTCCATCGCAACCGTCGGTGACGGTCTGGTTTCCCAGATCCCCTCTCTGATGATCTCCACCGCAACGGGCATGATCGTTACCCGCTCCGTTTCCGATGACAGTCTGAATGTTGACGTTGTCCGTCAGTTCAAGGCACAGCCCTACTCCATCATGGCAACGGGCGTTATGCTCCTGTTCCTCGCCATGATCCCCAACACGCCCCGTTTCGCGCTGATCGTCGGCGGTGCGGGACTTCTGCTGGCAGGTATCTTCATCAGCCGCCAGCTGGAGCAGGAAAAGGCACTGGAAGCCGCTGCCAATGAGCGCGCCGCGGCTCAGGTCGCCGCTCCCGCAAGTGAAACCGACTACTACAAGGATGTAAACAACGTTTACTCCCTTTTGACGGTGGAACCCATCGAAATGGAATTCGGCTACAGTCTGATTCCCATGGTAGACGAAAGCCACGGCGGAAGACTCATTAACCGCGTGGTCATCTTCCGCCGCCAGTACGCGCAGGATATGGGCTTTGTTATCCCGTCCATCCGTATGCGCGATGCGTCCGCACTGGGTACAAACCAGTATGTGATCCGTATCAAGGGCGAAGAGGTCGCCAGAGGCGAGATCCTGGTGGACTACTATCTGGCACTGGAACCGCCGAATCCTCTGGGCGAGATCGACGGTATCGAGACCATCGAGCCCGCTTACGGTATCCCCTCGCGCTGGATCCTTCCCGAAAAGAAGGAACTGGCGGAGATCTACGGCTACACGGTTATCGACCCCCTCTCCGTTATGCTGACGCACCTGTCTGAAACAGTGAAGAAGCATACCTATGAGCTGCTCAGCCGCACGGAAACCATTCAGCTGGTGGAAAACCTCAAGAGCAGCGCACCCGAGCTGGTGCAGGAAGTCGTTCCGGGCATTGTTTCCTACGCCACGCTTGAGAAGATCCTGCGCGGACTTCTCAAGGAAGGTGTTCCCATTAAGGATCTTGCTACCATTCTGGAGACTGCGGCAGATGCTCTCAGCCACGGACGGGATGTGGATATGACCATCGAGCAGGTTCGCGCATCACTTAGCCGCACCATTACAAGGCGGTTCTGCGAGGATGGTCAGCTCCGTGTGGTCACGCTGGATGCTGAGGTCGAGAAGAAGATCATTGCATCCATTACCCGCAATGAGCAGGGTGTCTATCTCGCTATGGGTCCCGATCTGATGCACCAGATCGTATCCCAGATGGCGGAGAATATGAAGAAGTTCGCTGACCTCTCCCAGACTCCCGTGATCCTTGTCAGTCAGGTCATCCGTGGCTATTTCAGCAAGATGATCACCCAGTTCTATCCTAACGTATACGTTCTCTCCTTCAACGAGATCACCAGCAACGTCCAGATCCAGGCATTGGGCAACATCACGCTTGACGCGCCCGTGCGAGTGGACCGGAAGGCGGGGGTGAACGGATGATGGCGGATACTGCGGAGGCTGTGAAGAAAGAGCTTTCTCAGGAAGAGCTCGACCAAATGACCAATGAAGAGCTGCTCGCGGCATATAAGACCACCGGTGATGAGCAGTTCAAGTGGCCGCTGGTCCTGCGGTATAAGGACTTGATCAAGAGCGCGGCGCTCCAGATCCGCGGAGTATACAGCCATATGGCGCAGGTGGACGATATCGTCAGCGAGGGTATCTTAACGCTGGTCAGCGCCATTGACCGGTACGATCCGGAAAAAGGCGTCAAATTTGAGACCTTTATTGCCAAGCGCATCCGGGGCATGGTCATTGATGTGGCGCGCAAGCAGGATTGGCTGCCCCGCAGCCTGCGCAAGCGCACCCGTGAGATCGACGAGGCGGTCACACAGCTCTACACGGAGCTGGGCCGCTGTCCCAGTGACGCGGAAGTAGCGCAGCATCTGGGTGTTACTGTGGAAAAATATCACAAAGAGGCTGCCGGAGTGGCACTGGGCAACATCCTGTCGTTGGACGCGTTGATCGATATGCGCGAGCAGGACACGGGATGGTTTGAGATGCCCGCCCGTGATTCCAGAGAGCAGCCGGAAGTGATGTTTCAGGAGCGTGAAATGCAGGAGGTCCTTGCTGATGGCATCGGCAGACTTCGGAAAAACGAGCAGATCGTGCTTTCGCTCTATTATGAAAAAAATCTCCATATGAAGGAGATCGCACAGGTTATGGATATCAGCGCTCCCCGGGTATCCCAGATACACGCGAGAGCTATCGAAAAGCTGCAGGATCATATGCGCGCTTATATGAGCGGCGCGGATACTGCGGCAAACCAAAAACGAAAGAGGGATTGAGCGATGTTCAAGGGATTTTACAATCTGACATCCGGTATGTTGACTCAGCAGAGCAATTTGAACGTTCTGGCAAATAACATGACCAATATCTCCACCCCGGGCTTCAAGGGCAGCCGCCATGTTACCGGAAACTTTGCGGATGTGATGTACAGCCGCACCGGAATGGGCGGTTATCAGGAGATCGGCAGACAGAGCTATATCGTGGCGACCAACGAGGTCGTGACCGATTATACCCAGGGCGCTCTGGAGGAGACCGGCATCCCCCTGGATGTCGCTATTGATGGCGAGGGCTTCTTTGCGATCCGCAACGAGGCGGGCGAGACCATGTACACCCGCTCCGGCAGCTTCTCTCTGGACGAGGAGGGTTATCTCTGCTACTCCGGATTCGGCCGCGTTCTGGACAGTAACGGAAATGAGCTGCGCGTGATGACCGACAAGATCACCGGCGATGCCATGGGCCGCGTTTATGCCGCAAATGGCATGCAGCTTGGCAGAGTCGGCGTGTTTACCTTTGACGATACGGCCCAGTTGGAGTATAATGAACAGGGATTTCTGGTTGGCGCTGAGGGACAGGCGGCCAATGCCCCTGTCCTGCGCTGGGGATATCTGGAGCGCTCCAATGTGGACATGGTGAGCCAGATGACCGCTATGCTCAGCTCCCAGCGGGCATTTCAGAGCGCGGCACAGGTCACCAAGATCTATGACAGCCTGATGAACAAGATCACCAACGAGATCGGCAGATTGTAAGAAAGCGGCAGGTGACGTATGAATCAATCTTTCTACACCGGCGCAGTCGGCGCCCAGCAGCAGATGCTCAATCTGAATATTCAGGGAAATAACATGGCCAACGTGAATACTGTTGGATATAAGGCACAGATCAGCCGCTTTGGCTCCCTGTTCCATCAGCGTATGGACAGCATCGCCGGTACGGATGACTCCAACGGTGTCGGCGCTGCGCTTCTGATGACCTCTACTGACCATGCACAGGGCATGCCGATGTACACGGGGCGCACGCACGACTATATGATCGACGGAAACGGATACTTTGCGCTGGTCGATCTCAACACCAACCAGGTGACCTTTACCAGAAACGGCGCGTTTACCGTTGCGCAGTATGAGCGCGTCACCGGTGAGGTGGATGCCAACGGCATGCCTATCACCGAAACTGTTTTGACGCTGACGGACGGCGAGGGACGCTTTGTTCTGGGCAGAAACGGCAATCTTATCACCATTACCGATCCTATGGCAGTACCCAATATCGGTATCTTTGATTTCGGCAACTACGATGGCATGGAGCATGTGGAGGGAACCGAATTTCTGCCTGTGGATAAGAACGGTAACCTCTACTACGGTACGGGAGAGCTTCGGCAGGGAATGCTGGAGGGCTCCAATGTGGACATCACCGAGTCCATGACCAAGCTGATCGAGGCACAGCGTGCTTACAGCATGGCTCTGAAGATGCTGCAGACATCTGACGAGATCGAAACCACGATCAACAATCTGCGATAATCACGGGAGGGGAGAAGAATGAAGATCAAAAACTACGATGAGCTGAATTTTCTGGAGATCGACACTCTGCGGGAGATCGGCAGCATCGGAACCGGTAACGCCGCCACCGCGCTCTCTCAGCTCCTGCAGAAAGAGGTGCGCATCACCATGCCGGAGGTGCGCATTATGGGCTACAACGAGGCCATTGACTCGATTGGCGGCGCGGAAGAGATCACTGCCGGCGTTCTGATGCGGATCGGCGGCGAGATCAACGGAATCATGCTCTCCGTTCAGCAGCTGGACTTCGTCAATCTGGTGCTGGAGAGTATGCTTGGGCATTCGATCAAGGACTACATGGAGCTGCATGAAATGGAATGCTCTGCGCTGATCGAGGTTGGCAACATTATGATCTCCACCTTTATCAACGCTTTGAGCGGACTGGCAGGAATCAGTCTCAATCTGACGGTCCCCGCATTTACGGTCGATATGCAGGGCGCTATCATGGCGGTTCCTATGGCAGAATTCGGCGGTCAGTCCGACTATATTATGACCATCGGTGGAAACTTCGTGTGTGACAATAAGCAGGTCCCCTGCCGGCTGCTGCTCTCACCCGATGTTCGATCCCTGAATTTCTTGTTAAGAAAGCTGGGAGTGACGAGTGGAAACTAAGCTGACGATCGGTATTGCGGATATGAAATTCGCACAGACCAGCGGAACGCTGATAACCTATGCGCTTGGCTCCTGTATTGGCATCTGCCTGTATGATCCGGTGATCAAGCTTGGGGGACTGCTGCATATCATGCTTCCGCTGAATATGGAAACCGGCAGAAAAAACCCCTTAAAATATGCTGACACCGGCATGGCGGAGATGCTCCGCCAGATGGAGGCAAAGGGTGCCAGCCGCGCACGCATCGTTGCAAAGATCGCCGGCGGCGCAAAGATGTTCGAGGTCACCGGCGGCGCGCTGGGCAACATTGGACAGAGGAATATCGAGAGCGTGCGGGTACAGATGAAAAAACATGGACTGCGCATCGCCAATGAGGATGTGGGCGGCACCGTTGCCCGAACCATGTCTATGAATGTAGCGACCGGTGAGATCAGTGTAAGAAGCTACGGGCGACCTGAGTTGTTCCTGTAATAAAAGAAAAGCACTAAGATTTTATATATTGGAAGGAGCGCAAAGACTATGAGAGAAGAAGATAAGAAGGGTATTCTCCTGGAATCCGGCACGAATGAGATCGAGATCATGGAGTTTACCATTGATGGAAATCTCTATGGCATCAACGTGGCAAAGGTGCGCGAGATCATGATGTCCGCGCCTGTCAAGGCCATGCCCCACGCGCATCCTGCGGTGGAGGGCGTTTTCAAGCCCCGCGACACCGTGCTGACGGTAGTGAATCTGCCCAAGTATCTGGATGGCGCCGCTGCCCAGAAGGGTGAAAAGGATATCTTTATCGTCACGAACTTCAACAAGATGTACATCGCCTTCCGCGTTCACACCGTGGTTGGCATTAGCCGCATTTCCTGGAAGGACATCCAGAAGCCCGACAGCACTGTTTCCGGTGGTGATGACGGCGTGACTACCGGTATCGCCCAGTGCAGAGGCGAGCTGGTCACGATCCTGGACTTTGAGAAGATCGTTGCTGAGATCGCACCCCAGACCTCTATTCAGATGTCTGAGATCGACCGTATGGGCTACCGTGAGTGCCGAGAAATGCCCATTCTGGTAGCAGAGGACTCTATTCTGCTCTCCAAGATGATCGAGGAGGCACTGCATAAGTCCGGTTACATCAATGTTACCATGTTCTCCAACGGCCAGGAGCTGTGGGATTATCTGCAGCAGGTCGAGGCCAGCGGTAATGTCAGTCAGAAGGTTTCTCTGGTCATTACGGATATCGAAATGCCTCAGATGGATGGTCACCGTCTGACTAAGCTCATCAAGTCCAGCCAGACCTTCAAGAGCATCCCGGTTGTCATCTTCTCTTCCCTGATCTCTGAGGAAATGCGCATCAAAGGCAAGCAGCTTGGTGCTGATGAGCAGCTCAGCAAGCCCGAGATCGGTCATCTTGTCAACATTATGGACCATCTTCTCGGTACACGCCGCAACGGATAACAGATTTAGGAGGCCGCTATGAGCAGCAAGTATATTGTGCGCCAGCAGATCAAGGACTCTGCCGGTGCCATCATCGGATATGAGATCCTGTATCATGGTGAAAATCAGGCTTTCAGCAGTGAGTCTGATGTCAATGATGATCTCGCCGCTGCGAACACCGTCTATAATTTTCTGACCCAGAATACCCCCAAGGTATTCAAGGGAACGCTGACCTTTATGACGTTCACGACGATGCTTCTGATGAAGAAGACCCCTCGTCTGTTTGATAAGTCTGAGCTGGTGATCCAGATCGATGATAGTGTTATTATCCATCCCCTTTCCATGCACTTTGTGCAGCAGTATGCCAAGGAAGGCTACAAGATCGCGGTCAACGAGTTCCAGTTCTCGCCCCGCTATCTGGCTCTGCTGGACAGCATCGACTATATCAAGGTCAATATCAAGGAGACCACGGATAATAACCTGAAAAATATCATTGAGATTGCCCACAGCATGAACAAGAAGTGCATCGTCACCAATATTGATGACGAGAACAGATACAAGAAGGCGATCGCTATGGGTGCGGACGCAATGGAGGGTTCCTTTGTCGCCGAGTGTCTGACTACCAAGGCGCATTCCAGCTCCTATCTGCAGAGCAACTTCTTCCGCTTGATGGTGGCGGTCACCAAGGATGAGCCGGATATGGAGGAGATCGAGAAGCTGATCAGTGCTGACGCTCAGCTTTCCTACGGTCTGATGAAGATCGCCAACTCCGCTTACTATGCTCTGCGCACCCGTGCTACCACGATCCGTCAGGGTGTTATGACGCTGGGTCTTGCGCAGCTGAAGCAGTGGATCTATCTGCTGAGCGCAAGTAATGAGGGCGGTTCCATCGACAGCGGCTCTGAGGAATTCCTGAAGCTCTCCTTTATGCGCGCAAACTTCTGCAACGAGCTTGCAGGTCATGTCCGTGACCTGCCTGTTACCCGCGCCGAGGCGTATCTGATGGGTATGTTCTCCACACTGGACTATCTGATCGACGCTCCCCTGGAGGAGATCCTTTCCGAGGTTCCGCTGGCAGATCCCGTCCGTGAGGCTCTGCTCCAGAAGACCGGACGCTGCGGTACGCTGTATCAGCTGGTCCTCAGCTATGAGGCTGCCGACTGGACGAAGATCACCGCGTTGGCTCAGGAGCTTGGCATCGAGGACAGCAGACTGACCAACATTTACTTCACCTGCATGGAGGATGTGAACACCCTCTGGGAGCAGCTTACCAACGCATACGACGAAATGTAAAAAAACGCGCGCCGCAGTTTTGCGGCGCG
>JAZOBV010000051.1:0-17549 GCA_045596145.1 Candidatus Pelethomonas sp. | reverse complement strand
ACAACGACGTTAACGGCCTTGCCATGAACCCCGCAGCCCGCGACTACCCCAACGAGTTTATCCAGACCGGCGTTTCCACCATTGACGGTCTGAACACCCTCGTCCGCGGTCAGGAGCTGCCCATCTTCTCCGGCTCCGGTCTGCCCCATGCCAATCTGGCCGCTCAGATCGCCCGTCAGGCCAAGGTTCTGGACGGTGCTTCCAACTTCGCCGTCGTCTTCGCCGCCATCGGTATCACCTTCGAGGAGTCTGAATACTTCGTCAACGAGTTCAAGCGTACCGGCGCTATTGACCGTACCGTTCTGTTCACCAACCTCGCCAACGACCCCGCCGTCGAGCGTATTTCCACGCCCCGTATGGCGCTGACCGCTGCCGAGTATCTGGCGTTCGAGAAGGGCATGCACGTTCTGGTCATCCTGACCGACATTACCAACTACGCCGAGGCTCTGCGTGAGGTCTCCGCGGCTAAGAAGGAAGTTCCTGGCCGCCGCGGCTATCCCGGTTATCTGTACACCGACCTTGCCACTATGTATGAGCGTGCCGGCCGTAAGCTGGGTCACGAGGGTTCCATCACCATGATCCCTATTCTGACCATGCCCGAGGACGATAAGACCCACCCCATCCCCGACCTGACCGGTTATATCACCGAGGGTCAGATCATCCTCAGCCGCAACCTCTACCGCAAGGGTATTCTGCCTCCTGTTGGCGTTCTGCCCTCCCTCAGCCGTCTGAAGGATAAGGGTATCGGCGTTGGCAAGACCCGCGAGGATCACGCCAGCACCATGAACCAGCTGTTTGCCGCCTACGCTTCCGGTAAGGAGGCAAAGGAGCTGATGACCATTCTGGGTGAGTCCGCTCTGAGTCCCACCGACCTGCTGTTTGCCAAGTTTGCCGACGAGTTCGAGAAACGCTATGTCAACCAGGGCTTTGAGGAGAACCGCTCCATTGAGGAGACCCTCAACCTTGGCTGGGAGCTTTTGAAAATCCTGCCCCGCGGCGAGCTGAAGCGTATCAAGCAGGAGATGATCGACAAGTACCTGCCCCGCGAGGACTAATGTTCTCGAAATCTTTTAGGAAAGAGGTGAACTGATGGCCTCTACGACCGTAAACCCGACCAGAATGGAATTGAGCCGCCTAAAGGGCAGGCTCAAGACAGCTGTTCGTGGTCATAAGCTTCTCAAGGACAAGCGCGATGAGCTGATGAAGCAGTTTCTGGAGATCGTTCGCAAGAACCGTGAGCTGCGTGCCAAGGTGGAGAAGGGTCTGGAGCAGGCGAATGCCGCGTTTACTGTGGCTGCTGCCCTCATGTCCCCGGAGATGCTGGAGCAGGCGTTGCTGTATCCCAAGCAGAGCGTGGAGCTGGATATGAAGTTCAGAAACATCATGTCCGTTGATGTTCCCGTCTACCAGTTCCATACCCGCAATGAGGACCCCTCGGAGATCTACCCCTACGGCTTTGCCCAGACCAGCGGTGAGCTGGACGCGGCGCTGGAAGCCCTGTCCGGCGTGTTCCAAGATATGCTGGAGCTGGCGCAGGTCGAAAAGACCATGCAGCTGCTCGCGGCGGATATCGAGAAGACCCGCCGCAGAGTTAACGCTCTGGAATATGTGATGATCCCCGATTTGCAGACCAATATTCGCTATATCTCCATGAAGCTGGATGAAAATGAGCGCGGCAACACCACAAGATTGATGAAGGTCAAGGATATGGTGCTGCAGGAAGCACATGATTTCCGGTAAGCTGAAACCTTAGAGCCGCAAGGTTTTGAGAGATCGGCGTAAACCTGTGAAAGTGGAAAACGAGGTATTTATACCGTATTTTACCGCTTTTACGATGGGACTAAATAGGAAAAGACGGTACTACCTGGGAGTGATCCCGGTAGTACCGTCTTTTTACAGTGTGTTCGGTAAGTACGCATTCCGGAGGTGGAAGCCACGAATCCAAGCGGTGGTTGGAGAGGGTAACCAACGGTAAGTGTGTCCGATATGTTTCGGAAGAATGCCGGGTGAAAAATGTCGATATCTGCTTGTAATTCAAGCCCTCTATGATACAATGTATAAAAACACAGCAGGAGGAATCACTATGGATCAGTGGACCAATATGCAGGAAACGGAAAAAATCGCAGATGAAACCGGAGCCGCTGCGGATGAACTTGGCACCGCAACGAAAATAAAGCGAAAAAAAGGTGGTATTTTCAAAAAGATACTTGGATTCCTGCTCTGTGCGGCACTCCTCGTCGGCATTGGTTACGCAGGTGTCAGGTATGCACTGCCTGAGGTCAGATATCAGATAGGTATTTACAGCCTGGAGAATGGCAATCCCGAACGCGCAGTAAAATATTTCGATGAAGTAAGCGATTACAAAGATGCGGCGGAATATAGGCATATAGCGGAACAGGAATGCCTGTATTTAGAAGCGGGAGACCTGACTGCTGAGAAACGGTATGCAGAAGCCCTTGAAGTCTACTCACAGATCAAGGGATTCCGGGATGTGGAAGATCTCGTGCTGGAGGTCAATTACCAGTATGCAGAAGCTCTGGCGGCGGAAGGAAAATATACAGATTCCCTCGACATTTACCGGATGCTTGGCGACTACCGCGACGCAGCGGAGAGGATCACCGATGTCAACTATCAGTACGCTGTGGCTCTTCTGGAGGAAGGGCAGCATGAGGATGCGCGGAGCATTTTTGATAAGCTGGGTGATTATCGGAATTCCAAGGAAATGGTCTCGGAAGCAACGTACCGGATCGCGTGCGAGTTTTCTGTTGCGGAAGATTGGTACGCAGCCCTCCATGAGCTGGAGAAAATCAGCGGTTACCGGGATGTTGACGAGCTCATCGTGCAGGCAGAACTTGAGATCGAGTACAAAAGGGCGTTGCTTCAGATGGAAGCAGGTCGGTACAAAACCGCAGCAGAAGGCTTTCGGGCACTGGGAGACTTCCGGGATGCCAAACAGAAGATAGATGAATGTCTGCACCTTGCTGAAGTGGACAAAATCTACACTTCTGCAATGGGAATGTACAGACAGCTGAAATGGGGCGAAGCATACCGGGAATTTTCAAAGATTGTTGGAGAAAACTACAAAAATGCGGATCAGACGCTAAAAGCGATACGTGACAGAAGCGAAGGTTATGTGCGAGAGTATGCAAACAGTGATGAGCAGGCAATCGCGGTTGTGTTTCTTCGGGTTCTGGAAGAAATTGATGAACAGCTCGCGGCACAGTTGAGGGAGGAACTGCTGCCGAATGAGACGATGCAGTTGGATTACTCCTATTACGATATTGATCCCCCAAAAGCTACCAGCTTTTCATCGAAAACATCAGTTGAAGATCTGGCAACGATCATGCTTTATATGAGCAGGAACTTCAAGACTGAGCTTACACTCTATTCCCAGGAATATACCAATAGTGATACGATGGAACAAAGAATCCAAAACGCATTTTATTTAGCAACGGAAATTGATCCGGGAATGATGTCTGTCTATAATTGGGGGCACTCTTGTGATTCGAACCAGATTACAATCTACCTGAACTACGGGAGTAATCGTACAGTGAGTCAGCGCCGGAAGTCTATCGAGATCTATGAGGAATTCTGCGAAGACTCACTGCAGTCGTTGATTGAGGCTGGACTGATTCGCAGTTCCATGAGTAGAAAAGAACGTGCCAGGATCATTTGTGATTGGGTTGCTTTCTATCTGGATTATGATACGAACGTAGAGATCTACGATGCGGGTATCGCTGTACAGGGGGGAAGAGGAGTTTGTTTAGCTCAGACCGCAGTATATAATCGCATGTGTAATCTTGCGGGAATCCCGACCTACGGCCAGATTGGTCAAGGGGATGAGAACTATCATATCTGGTCCATCCACCTGGACGAAAACGGAAATATTTTTTATGTGGATTCTACCACGATGGATAACAGCTATCTGGGAGAAGAGGTAGAAGAGAGGTCGATGGAAGCGTTTATAGAGATGACCCGCGAGAGAATGAAAAAAAGAGCGGTTGCAGTTGAAGAAGGAACAATCGATGTTGGCTTGAATTGGCACAAGATCATGTATGATGCATATTTTTGGGAGAAAAAATATCATGGAAATTACAGCTATGACAGAACTGCGGAGGAGATCATTGCGTTTCATCAGAAACTGATGTCCTGACAGAGAACATCAAAAAATGTTGTATGATATGAGCCGAAGCAAGCTGCAAATCAGTCCTTTAGTCTGAAAAAAGCTGCCGAGATCATATTGAATCTCAACTGCTTTTTGGTTGGGATAAGCGTAGAAAGGTGGTACTACTTGGGATTTACCCGGTAGTACCACCTTTTGCGTTATAGGGCATAGGAGAGAGGACATAGAAAATTAGTGGTGGTAAGCCTACAAATACGCACCAAAATAAAAGTAAATAAAATGAAACAATGCAGCAAAAATAGGTTCCAAAAGTTCCAAATCCGCGTTATGGGACGGGGGTTGGTGGAAGAGTGGGATTACTCTGAAAGGTATACCATTTGGTACGCTTCGTTTTGGGACAAACTGCGGTGTTGTGACATTTTGAATACTAGTTGATAGGAGTGAATGCAGGTGAAGGTAGGCTATGTGCGTATTAGTACAAGGGATCAAAACACCGCAAAAGTGTTTGAGGGTTGGAAGTGATGCTACATTGATGGATTTCTTTATTCATACCGGGTTTTTTTACCGCATTTTTACCGCTTCACGGTTGGGAGTAAGTGTGAAAAGGTGTGAATACTTGGGATCTGAGTTTGGAAAAAACCTTGATATTTGGGACTCCTTGGTATAGAATGGGTATGCACATGAATTTTAGCTGATAAACTACTTTCAAAAGGAGTATTACATATGGATATCAAGAAAATGATTGAAGAACTGGTGGAGAAGATCCAGAAGGATCCCGATATTCTCAAGAAGTTCAACGAGGAGCCCGTTGCCTGCCTCGAAAAGCTGCTGGGCGTTGACCTGCCCGATGAGCAGATGGAAAAGCTGATCGACGGCATCAAGGCAAAGATCACCATGGACAAGGTCGGTGATGTTCTGGGCGGTCTGGGCAGTCTGTTTGGAAAGAAGTAAAAAATAACAAGTGGGTTGCAATACCCACTTGTTATTTTTTAAAGATTACTTGCTCAGTCGGATCATATTCCAGCTTTGTCTGCTCAGCTTGGAGTGGAGAACGCCGTTTTCAATAACAGAGCGGTCACACTGGCGGGGCTTGACATTCTCGGGATCGGCCTCGGTGTTGATCGCAAACAGGTCATCGTGGTACAGTTCAACATGCTCTACAATGTGATAACCGGCAAACTGGCGCAGATCCATCGTCAATTCAATATCGTCATCTAAATCCTTGTTGACGGCAAATATTACGACCTCGTCCGCCTCATCATTGTAGATCGCGACGGAGTCGATGCAGCTTACGGTACCGTACCGCTTGGTTTCGTAGGTGGGAGCGTCCACCTGCGTCTGGAGCACGATGCCCTGACCGTACTTTCCGGTGAGATGATAGGGGTGGAAGGTGGTCTGCCGCCAGCATCCGGTGTCGGAGGTCATAATGGGCGCGATGACGTTCACCAGCTGAGCAAGGCAGGCGATCTTTACGCGGTCGGCATGGCGCAGCATGGTGATGAGCATGGAGCCTACCAGCAGCGCGTCCTGAAAATCATAAATATCCTCCAGCTGATGGGGGGCCTGCGTCCACTTTTTCAGCTTCTTATCCTGCTCACAGGAGTGATACCAGACATTCCACTCGTCGAAGGACAGGTTGATGGTCTTGTTGCTGTGTTTTTTTGCCTTTACATAGTCGCAGATGTTCGCCACATCGGTGATGAAGCGGTCCATATCCATGTTGTGGGCAAGGAAGGTGCGGGAATCCCTGCAGTTGAAATCATAATAGGTGTGCAGGGAGATGTAGTCCACGCTGTCGTAGCAGTGCTCCAGTACCGTGGCTTCCCATTCGCCGAAGGTATCCATATGGGAGTTGGAGCTGCCGCAGGCAACCAGCTCAATGGTGGGGTCGATGGTCTTCATCACCTTGGCGGTTTCGTTGGCGAGCTTGCCGTAGTCATCGGCGGTCTTGTGTCCGATCTGCCAGGGACCGTCCATCTCGTTGCCCAGACACCAGAGCTTGATGTTGTGGGGCTTTTCGTAGCCGTGCTTCTTGCGCAGCTCGGAGAAATGGGTGCCGCCCTCCATATTGCAGTAGTCCAGAATGTCCATCGCCTCGGCAACGCCGCGGGTGCCGAGGTTGACTGCCATCATCACATCGGTGCCAGCCTTGGCTGCCCAGTCGGAGAACTCGTTGAGACCGACCTCGTTGGTCTCAACCACCTGCCAGGCAAGCTCAATGCGCTTGGGACGCTCCTCGCGGGGACCGACACCGTCCTCCCACTTGTAGCCGGAAACAAAATTGCCGCCGGGGTAGCGCACCACGGGAACGTTCAACTCCCGCACCAGCTCCAGCGTGTCCTTGCGGAAGCCGTCCTCATCGGCAAAAGGGCTGCCGGGCTGGTAGATGCCTTCGTACACCGCACGGCCCAGATGCTCAAGGAAGGAGCCGTAGATGCGCCGGTCGATCCGGCTGACCTGAAAATCCTTATCAATAATAATTCTGGCTTTTTTCATACAAAATGATCTCCCAAATTTATTTTTTGTGGAACAGCAGCACGCCGTGGGGCGGCACGGTGCCGCGCAGCACACCGCCGCAGAGCGCTGCGCCCGACCAGACCTCGGTGGTGTTCTGCGCCTCGCGGCTGAAATATCCATCGGGGAACATGGTTATGCACTCTTCAAAATCAGCTTCCATGTCCCGTTCCTCCGCAGTCAGATTGAACAGGGCGACATAGCTTTCGCCGCTGTGGGGATCTACAGAAGCCCAGACGCATTCGCTTTTATCCCGGCGGACCTGTTTGGAGAGGAAGCTTCCGTTTTCCAGCCGCAGAAGCTCTTTGTTCCGGAGAAGCGACAGCGTCCAATCGTCCAGCATCGTCAGCTCCGCGCCTAGCATCAGGGGGGAACGGAAGATGCACCAGAGGGTCATCATGGTTTTCTGCTCGTCGCGGGTAAAAAATGTACTGCGTTCCTCGCCAAAGTGCTTGCCGACTCTGCCCAGCGGCAGCATGTCGCAATCCGGCCAGCAGCCCTCGGTGACATGGTTCTGCCATTTTTCGCAGCGGTCAAACATATAGAGCAGCGTGTCCCAGTTGTCCCAAAAATCGTCGGTAATGCGCCACATGTTGGCGTATTTCTGATAGTGCCAGCTTTCTTCCACCAGCGCAGGACCGGGGGAGAGGCTCAAAACGATGGGTCTTCCGCAGTGCTCGATGGCCTTGTGCAGCATTTCGATCTCGTGGCGGGCGGAGTACTGCCGCTCACGGTAGAGATTGGTGTTGCAGATGTCGTCGCACTTAATGAAATCCACACCCCAGGAGGCGTACAGCTCCAGAATGGAGTCGTAATACTTCTGCCCCGCTTCACAGTTTCGGATACCGTACATATCCGGATTCCAACCGGAAATGGAAGAGGGATCTGCCACCATGTCAGCGGTTGTATCCGTTCCCATAATGGGAAGATGCTGCTCCGCTGCGCTGCGTGGGATTCCGCGCATAATGTGGATACCGAATTTCAGTCCCAAAGCGTGGATCTGATCTGCAAGGAGCTTAAAGCCCTGCCCGTTGACGGAGGAGGGGAATTTATCAGGGCAGGGGAGCAGCCGTCCGTACTCGTCCATCTCGTTTTTGCCGAAGGGAATGTACTGAAAACGGTCGCGCATGGTGGCGGTATTGTGGGCGTACCACTGGATATCGACCACGACATATTCCCAGCCGTAAGGCTTCAGTTTTTCTGCCATGACCTGTGCGTTGGCGAGAACCTCTGCCTCTGTGACGTTGGTATCGTAATAATCGTAGCTGTTCCACCCCATGGGCGGGCGCTTTGCAAAGCTGTTTTTGTTCATAGCATTCAATCACTTTCCGCAGCGGAACACCTGAATATGATGCAATACATTTTCATAGGTGCCCCGCACCATTGCTTCGCTGATAGAAAAATAGCTGTGTTTTTCTTCCACTTGGATATGTGTCTCAACGCTCCTGGTCAGTGCGTTGAAGCTTGCGGTGGCAATGTTGACCTTGGTGATGCCGGTGCGGATCAGGTTCTGAAATTCCGCATCGGTGATGCCGCTGCCGCCGTGGAGCACAAGGGGGATCTCCACCCGCTTGCGGATCTCTTGCAGCACATCGAAGGACAGCACGGGTGCCTGCTTATAGTTTCCGTGGGCGTTGCCGATGGCAACTGCCAGCGCGTCAATGCCGGTCTCGGCGCAGAAGCGCACCGCTTCATCCGGATCGGTGTACAGCGCGGCGGTATTTTCGCTTCCGTCCTCACTGCCGCCAACACGCCCCAGCTCGGCTTCAACCGTTGCGCCGTAAGGCTTTGCCATTTGGACGATCTCACGGGTGCGGGCGATGTTTTCTTCCAGGGGATACCCGGAACCGTCATACATGACGGAGGTGAAGCCCAGCTCCAGCGCTTTGGCGAGGGTGTCCTCGGTTTTGCCGTGGTCGAAGTGAACGGCGATATCCACAGAGACCTCCTTTGCCGCCTGCACCATCATGGGACCGATATAGCTGAGGGGGGAGTGACCAAGACGAACCTCGGCGATCTGCAGGATGATGGGCGTGGCTGTCTCCTCTGCGGCGCGCACTGCGCCCATGACCATCTCCATATTCCCAACATTGAACGCGCCTACGCCGATGCCCCTTGCCCTGGCGGAGCGAAGCAGAGCGTCCATCGTTACCAATGCCATCCTTCAGCCCTCCGCTTAACGCTGCACGCGGCCAGTGCCGTCACCGCCCGCCAGCTTTTCCACATCGGACACGCTGACACGGTTGAAGTCACCGATGACGCTGTGCTTCAGACAGGAGGCGGCAACGGCAAATTCCAGCGCCTGCTGCTTGCTTTTGTAGTGGTTCAGACCATAGATCAGACCGCCCGCGAAGCTGTCGCCGCCGCCGACACGGTCGATGATATCACGGATCTCATACTTTTTAGAAACGCAGAAGCTCTCGCCGTCGTTCAGGCAGGCTGCCCAGCCGTTCCAGTCGGCGCTGTGGCTCTCCCGCAGGGTGATGGCGATCATTTTTATATTGGGGTAGGTCTTCAACACCTTGTCGCCCAGCGCGCGGTATTTTTCCCGATCCAGCTCGCCGGACTCTACATTTACATCTACAGTAATTCCAAGAGATTTCTGAACGTCCTCCTCGTTGGCAATGGCTATATCAACGTATTTTGCCAGCTCGCCCATGACCTCGGAGGCGGTTTTGCCGTACTTCCAGAGGTTTTTTCGGTAGTTGAGATCGCAGGACACAGTGATGCCCCGCTTTTTAGCCTCCTTGACGCTTTCAAGGCTTAGCAGCATGGCGCTTTCGCTGATGGCGGGGGTTATGCCGGTGATGTGGAACCAGTTTACACCATCAAATACCGTGTCCCAGTCGAAATCACCGGGAGCGGCGAGTGCGATGGCACTGTCAGCGCGGTCATAGATGACCTTGCTGGGGAGCTGGTTGGCTCCGTTTTCCAGAAAGTAGATGCCCATGCGTCCCTTGCCGCGTTTGATCTTGCTGACATCCACGCCGAAACGGCGCAGCTCGCCAACGCAGGCGTCAGCGATGGCGTTATCCGGCAGCATGGTGACAAACTGGGCATCCATGCCAAAGTTTGCAAGGGATACGGCAACGTTTGCCTCGCCGCCGCCAAAGGTGGCCTCCAGCATATTGCTCTGGAACAGACGCTCGTGACCGGGGGCACGTAAGCGGAGCATGATCTCGCCAAATGTTAAAACCTTCATGTTGTGCTCTCCTTATTCTCTGGGCATTGCGGCGCGGGCGGCGCGGCACAGTTCGGTGATCTTCTCAAAATTGCCCGCCGCAATATCACTCTTGGCGCAGACCCAGCTGCCGCCCACGGCGTGAACGTAGGGCTGAGAGAGGTACTCCCCCACATTTTCGCCGCTGACGCCGCCGGTGGGGATGAATTTGATGCCGCCAAAGGGCGCGGACAGCGCCTTCATGGCGCTGAGACCACCGTAAACATTGGCGGGGAAGAATTTGACCACACGGATGCCGAGCTTCATGGCTGCCATGATCTCTGTGGGGGTGACACAGCCGGGGGTAACTGCAACGCCGTTCTCCACGCACCACGCCACTACCTCTGCGTCAAAACCGGGGGAAACGATGAATTTCGCGCCCAGCTCCACCGCTTTTTTGCACTGGTCAAGAGTAATGACCGTGCCTGCTCCCACCAGCATTTCGGGACACTGCTCAGCGACCGCCTTGATGGCATCGGGGGCGGCAGCAGTGCGGAAGGTGATCTCCATCACATCTACGCCGCCTGCAAGCAGTGCTTTCGCGGTGGGGACAGCGTCCTTTGCGTCATCAATGACCACCACCGGAACAATGGCGGCTGTATGTAAACGATTCAGAATATCCATTGCTTTCGCTCCTTACGTTCCTCTTAGGGCTGCTTGCCGATGTAGGCAAGAATGCCGCCATCCACATACAGCACATGACCGTTGACGAAGTTGGATGCGTCGCTGGCGAGGAACACGGTGGGACCAACCAGATCATCGGTGGTGCCCCAGCGTCCTGCGGGGGTCTTGGAAATAATGAACTGATCGAAGGGGTGGCGGCTGCCGTCACTCTGACGCTCGCGCAGGGGCGCAGTCTGGGAGGTGGCAATGTAGCCGGGGCCGATGCCGTTGCACTGGATATTGGCACCGCCAAACTCCGAGCAGATATTGCGGGTCAGCATCTTCAAGCCGCCCTTGGCAGCGGCATAGCCGGCTACAGTTTCACGACCCAGCTCGCTCATCATGGAGCAGACGTTGATGATTTTGCCGTGCCCCTTTTTGATCATGCCGGGCAGGACTGCCTTGGCACAGATGAAGGGCGCAACGAGGTCAACGTCGATGACCTTTTCAAAGTCCTCCACGCTCATTTCGCACATGGGAATGCGTTTGATGATGCCTGCGTTGTTCACCAGAATGTCAATCACGCCGACTTCCTCGCCGATACGCTGCACCAGAGCCTGCATCTGGTCTTCCTTTGTGACATCGGCTACATAGCCGTGAACGGTGATGCCTTCAGCCTTGTAGGCGGCGATGCCGCGCTGGCGGCTTTCCTCGCTGGAGCAGTTAAAACAGACCGTTGCGCCCGCCTTGGCAAGTCCCACGCCCATAGCGAAGCCGATGGAGTGGGCTCCTCCGGTCACCAGCGCGATCTTTCCGGTCAGATCAAATAAATTCATAACAGATTCTCCTTAGGATGAAAAATTTTTGTACAAATTCCATGAGCATTATACTACATTAAAGCGAAAAAAGCTATAGAGCATCAGAAAAAACTCGGTAAGAGATTTTCTGATGCTCTATAGCAAATGGTTGTTACGCCACAGTGATCTTAATGACCACGGGAAGGTCGCTTTGGATGCCCGGGGCGGAAATATGAAGCCCGCCGAAATCCTTTTGCCATGTGACGCATTTATCGCAGCCGAGAATTTCTACACTCTCAATGATCCCGTGGAACTCCGGGGCGTTCATATCGGGACTGTCTGCCAGCGCCTTGATGGTGAACTGCCCGTCTGTGGGACAGGCGAGGGCGATGGCATACAGCGTACCGTTATTGATCGTGAAACGGAAGTCGTGGGGGGTGAACTGCTTTGCCTCGCGATCCTGAAATTGACCGTCAGTGCTGACGGTGGGACCCTCCTGCCACTTTCGCCAGGGGCGGCAGCCGTGGATCGCCTCGCCGTTGATGCGCATCCACGCACCCAGATCCTCCAGAATTTTGCGGTCACCGTCGGGGATCACACCATCAGCACGGGGACCGACGTTCAGCAGGAGATTGCCGCCCTTGCTGACTACGTCCGCCAGCGTGCAGACGATCTCGGCGCTGCTCTTGTAGTTGAGGGAATGGGTGTAGCACCACGAATTGCGTGCCACAGCGGTATCGGTCTGCCATGCGTAGGGTTTGGCTTCGGCAAAGCCGCCGCGTTCCACATCAACGATGCCGGTGCCGAACATCATGGCATCGTGCTTGTAGCAGATCATAACATCCTCGCCCCACTGCTTTCCGCAATTATAGTAGAACGCGGCGAGCTTTTTGAGGTAGGGCTTGAACGCCTCATGCTGCAGCCACCAGTCAAAATACAGCAGGCGGGGACGGTAGTTAAGGATCAGCTCCGCTGTGCGGGCCAGCCAGTCGTTCAAATATTCCTCGGTGGGGTAGGGTTCGCTGGTGAGACTCTGGTGGTCCGGCTCCGGCATGGCGGGCCAGTAAAAATCTCCCTTATTCAGAGGCTCGCGGATATCACTGTCGAAATCCCTGCCGTGGCTCATAAAGAACCAGTGCTCTGCACGGTGGGAGGATGCGCAGAACTTGATATCCTGTTCCTGTGCGGCAGCCTTCAGCTCACTCAGAACATCGCGCTTTGGTCCCATTTCGGCGGCATTCCAATCGGACAGGTCGCTGGCATACATCTGGAACCCATCGTGATGCTCCGCCACGGGGAAGACATATCCCGCGCCCGCGTCTTTGAACAGGCGCATCCACTGGGAAGCATCAAACTGCTCCGCTTTGAACATAGGGATAAAATCCTTATAGCCAAAGTCCTTATGGGCACCGTATGTCTTTAAATGATGCTCGTAGGCGTTGTCGCCCTTGATGTACATGTTGCGGGAGTACCACTCGTTAGAGTTGGCGGGGACGCTGTACACGCCCCAGTGGATAAAAATGCCGAGCTTGCGTTTGGAAAACCATTCCGGAACAGGCGCGTTCATCAGAGAACTCCAATCCGCTTTGTAGGGACCTTCCCCGATCACCCTGTCAACAATGGCGAGAAGTTCTTTTTCTTTGCCGGAAACAAACATTGTGCCACCCGCTTTCTGTTTTCGTTCTGGGTTTATTATAATCTTGCTATGGGGATAATTGCAACCATTTGTGCGTCGGGTTCTGGTCATCGGCGGCAAAATTTGATATGATTATCTAAATTACGAGAAAACAGGCGATATGTGCATTGCACATATCGCCTGTTCGTTATATTTCGACAAAAAATTACTTTTTGTACTCGTCCATCAGCGCCTTGAAGGCGGGGAGGCTGCGCTGGATCATCTCGGGGCTGACGCAAGTGCTCAGACGGCAGAAGGAGGGAATGCCGAAGCCGTCGCCGGGAGCGATGAGCAGATTCTTCTCCTTGGCGCGGTCGGACATGTCAGTACCGTTACCGTTGGGGGACTCCACCAGCATATAGAAAGCGCCGTTGGGCTTGATGCAGCGGTAACCGTAGGAGGTCAGAGCGTCATAGAGGGTCTTGCGGTTGCGATCGTAGATCTCCACGTCGGGACGAACCTTGGCGCAGAGGTCGATGACCTTCTGCATGAGAGAGGGGGCGCAGACATGGCCGCAGGCGCGGGCAGCACCGGCAACGGCGAAGTAGACGTTCTGGCTGTCCTCCACCTCGTCGGGAACGCAGACATAGCCGATACGCTCACCGGGCAGGGACAGGGACTTGGAATAGGAGTAGCAGACGATGGTGTTGCGGTAGATGGTGGGGATAAAGGGGACTTCTGCGTTGTCGTACACCAGCTCACGGTAGGGCTCGTCTGCAATGACGTAGATGGGGTGACCGTACTCCTTGCCCTTGCGCTCCAGCATCTCAGCGAGAGCGGTCAGCTCCTCACGGGTGTAGATCACGCCGGAGGGGTTGTTGGGGGAGTTGATGATGATCGCCTGGGTATGAGCGGTGATGCTCTTTTCAATGGCGGCAACATCAATGGCAAAGGTCTCGGTGTTGGCAGGGACAATGACGGGCTTGCCACCGGCGCAGGTGATGAACACCGTGTACTCGGGGAAGTAGGGAGCGAGGATCACGAACTCGCTGTTCTCCACAGCCAGAGCGCGGAGAATGGCGACCAGTGCGGGAGCCGCGCCGCAGGTGAAGAACATATTCTCAGGGCGGATCCTGGTGCCGTAGCGCTCGTTCAGATCGTCAGCCACGGTCTTGCGGACATCCACGGTACCGACAGCGGGGGTATAGCCGTGAACAGCGACGCTGTTCTGCTTCTCCATAATCTCCAGAATGGCCTCCTTAACCGCCTCAGGAGCGGGAACGGAGGGGTTGCCGATGGAGTAGTCATAGACATTCTCGGGGCCGATCTCTCTTGCCTTGCGCAGACCGTAATCAAACAGCTCGCGGATGCAGGAACGCCTGGAGCCAAGCTCCACCATGCTTTGAACTAACATAGTATCCTCCTAAAATTTATCAGGCGTTTGCGGCGACCACTGCGCCCAGAGCGATAGAAGCAAGCTTGGTCTCAGCGCTGTCGGAGCGGGAGACCAGAACGATGGGCACCTTGGCACCCACGATGATGCCGGCGTTTTTGGCAGCGCCGAACAGGCTCATGGCCTTGCCGATGCCGTTGCCCACCTCGTAGGTGGGGACGAGCAGAATATCTGCCTCGCCGCCGCCGACAGCGGTGTACTTCTTGTGGTGGCAGGCATCCTTGCTGACAGCCAGATCCAGACCCACGGGACCGTAGACATTCATATTGTAGGGAGCCCAGCGCTCAGTCATCTCAGTGAGAGCCTGCGCGTCCACCATGGAGGGGATCTTGGGGTCAACGACCTCGGCGCCGCAGATGCAGGCGGTATTGATGGTCTCATAGCCCAGAGCCTTCATGACCATGGCGGCATTCTCCAGAATACCTGCCTTCTTCTCCAGATCGGGGAAGGTGTTCATGCCGCCGTCGGTGAGAGCCATCATCTTGTGGCCTGCGGGCTCGTAGAGCATGACATGGCTGATAAGGCGGCCGGTGCGCAGACCGTGCTCCTTGTTCAGAACGGCGCGCATGAGGGTGGCAGTGCCGAGCAGTCCCTTCATCAGAAAGCCTGCGCGGCCCTCTACGACGCAGGCGACAGCCTTCTCAGCGCACTCCACATCGTCAGCGGCCTCAACGATCTCATAATTTGCGGCATCCTCACCCAGCTCAGCGAGCATGGCGCGGATCTTCTCGCCGTCGCCCACCAGAACGGACTGGGCGATACCCTGACGGCGTGCTTCGGCGACAGCCTGGATAACAGCGTCATCGTGGGCGGCGGCAACGGCGATCTTGCCGGAGCCCATGCCCGCAGCGTGCTGCATGATTTCGGAAATAGTTTTCATGGTAATTCTCCTGTTGTTGAAAACGGTTTTCTTTTTAGGAAAGACTGAAAACTCAATCCCGTACCAATGGTCGAGATTGAGTTTTCAGCAAGAGGTTTACTTGTATTCCTTGCAGTCGCCGTCCACCAGCGCGCGGAGTGCGCCCTCAGCGAGAGCGCGCATCTCCTCCTCACCGGGGAGACGGATGATGGGAGCGATCTTGGAAACGTAGGAGGAGATCTCGTCGCAGAACTTCTCACTGTATGCCATGCCGCCGGTATAGACGATGGCATCCACATCAAAGTGCATGACTGCTGCCATAGCGCCGATGTCCTTGGCAAGCTGGTAAGCCAGCGCGCGGAAGATGGTCAGCGCTTCCTCGTCGCCGCCGAAGGCGCGGTTCTCGATCTCGCGGAAGTCCTTGGTGCCCAGATAGGAAAACACACCGGACTTGGAGCCGAGGAGGGACTTGACCTCGTTCTTGCTCATGCCGCTGTAGCACAGGTTGACAATGGCGTTCACGGGCAGCGCGCCGCCGCGGTCCAGACCCATGCTGCCGTCGTCCTTAACGTTGAAGTTATCCACAACGCGGCCCTTTTCATGGGCAGCAACGGACACGCCGCCGCCCAGATGGATCACGATGAGGTTCAGCTCCTCGTAGGGCTTGCCAAGCTGAGCGGCAGCCTTGCGGGAAACGGACTTGTGGTTGAGGGCGTGGAAGAAGCTCTGACGCTCTACGCCCTTCAGACCGGAGATGCGGGCAAGATCACTCAGCTCGTCCACGCACACGGGATCAACAAAGTAAGCGGGAATGCCCAGAGGAGCAGCCAGCTCCTGAGCGATGTAAGCGCCCAGATTGGAGGCGTGCTCACCGTAGGGGGGATTGAGGATATCGGCGATAACGGCATCATTCACACGGTAAGTACCGGAGGGAATGTGCTTGAGCAAACCGCCGCGTCCGCAGACAGCGTCCATTTCAGAGAGGGCAACGCCCTTCTCCTCCAGTGCCTTCAGGATCAGCTCCTTGCGGTAGGGCATCTGATCGGCAACCTTCTCAAAGGGAGCCAGCTCAGCGGCGCTGTGGTCGATGGAGATGCGGACTTCCTCAGTGGTGTCGTTGAAAACGGCGATCTTGGTGGAAGTCGCGCCGGGATTGATGACAAGAACTTTCATTCGTTCTCTCCTATGTATATTAGACAGCGTCAAAACCTGCGCGGTAAGCGGCAAGGTTCAGCTCCTTGAACTTGGCGGGAACGGTCTCGGCGATAACGGCCTCCCAGTCGATATCGGTCATGCCAAGAGCCTTGACCGTGCTGCCGAAGAGGACAACGTTCATGCACTTGGCGTTGCCCAGACCCTCGGCGATCTTGCCTGCGTCCAGCTTGAACACGCGGAAGTGCTTCTCCATAGCCTCCATGCAGCCGGCGGGATACTCACACATACCGGCGGCGATGGTGGAGGAGGGCATCTCAAAATCATTGATAACAGCCACGCCGTCCTTCTTCAGGTAATCGGCATAGCGGACAGCCTCCATCTTCTCAAAGGACACGACGATATCAGCCGCAGCCTGACCGATGACGGGGGAATAGACCTTCTTGCCCCAGTGGACCTGGGTGGAGACACTGCCGCCGCGCTGGCTCATGCCGTGCACTTCGGACATTTTAACATCATAACCGGCCTTCATCAGACCGCCGACCAGGATCTTTGCAACCAGAATGGCACCCTGGCCGCCAACGCCGACAAGCAGCGCGCTCTTGTTCTGTTCCATTGCTTAGTTCTCCTTTCTGGTGATAGCGCCCTTGGGGCAAGCCTGGGCGCAGACGGTGCAGCCAACGCACTGGGTATTGGAGATCTTTGCCTTGCCATCCTCGATCATGATGGCGGGGCAGCCGACCTTCAGACACAGCTTGCAGCCGACGCACTTGTCGCGATCGACCTCGCACAGGCTGATATTGTGCTTGATGCGCTTGATCAAGAGGCACGGACGGCGGGCGATGATGGCGGCGGGCACCTCGGAAGCGATAGCATCCTGAACAGCCTGCTCCATAGCCTTCAGATCCTGAGGATCGACGATGATGACGTTCTTGTAGCCGCAGGAGGCGAGGATATCCTCGATCTTCAGCTTCTCAGCGATCTCACCCTGCAGGTTCATGCCGCTGCCGGGGTTCTCCTGATGGCCGGTCATACCGGTGATGGAGTTATCCAGAACAACGGGGATCATGTTGCCCTTGTTGTAGATGATCTCGGCGGCGCCGGTCATGCCGCTGTGGAAGAAGGTGGAGTCACCCACGACACCAAAGACCTTCTTGTCAGTCTGACCGGTGACCTCGAAGGCCTTGGCGATACCCATGGCAACGGTGAAACC
>JAZOBV010000050.1:0-5636 GCA_045596145.1 Candidatus Pelethomonas sp. | reverse complement strand
CCCTTAGCCTGAGATACTGTCGGATCAAGGGGTTTTGATAAAATGGTACCGACGGTACATTAAGCGGCTTAAAAAAGTCTGGTGCATCCGGACGTGATGAAGTCGGATCGTAGCCATGTCGTTCTGTGAGCCAAGGAGTTGGCTAAGACATTTGTCTTCCTAAGACCGCTTGGCCTCCGACTTCCCTTAGCCTGAGATACTGTCGGATCAAGGGGTTTTGATAAAATGGTACCGACGGTACATTAAGCGGCTTAAAAAAGTCTGGTGCATCCGGACGTGATGTGTTATACTGGGGGCGCAGAAAATCAGCGAAGGGAGGCGTGATGTGAAGAACATCTATATCGTTTTTTCCGCCACACCGTATAAAATGGGGCGGATGATCCGCACCATTCTCAGAAATCAGTATAATCACGTCGCTCTCGCCTTTGATGAGGATCTCTCCACCATGTATTCCTTTGCCCGGTTTCATGTGAATGTTCCGCTGTACGGCGGATTTGTGGAAGAATCCCTGCGCCGCCATTTCAACGCCGGACGAGCCTCCCGCATCAAGGTCTGCCGTCTGGAGCTTGGGGAGGAAAACTACGCACAGCTTCGCGCGTTTGTTTCCACTATGGAGAGCGGCGCTGACCGGTACATATATAATATCTATTCCGCTATCTTTACGCCGCTGCATGTCCGCTGTCTCATTCGGGACAGCTACACCTGCGCGGAATTTGTGGGCGACGCGCTGAGCATCGCGGGACTGGAGCTCCCCCGGGGGAAATTCCACTCTCTGACGCGGACGGAGCGTATTCTTTCGCCCTATGTGATCTATGAGGGCACCTGTGCGGAGTACGCCGGGGTGCCGGAGTGGGGCGGGGACCGTTTCCCGGAGCGGATGGGACGCATTTCCGCCACTGCCGCCACCGTTCGAGCCTTCGGGCGGCTTACCGCCCGGGCGGTGATGGGACTGTTTGCCGCCATGATGGTGCATTTGTAAAATCAAAGGAGTGCCGCGCTGACGCGCGGCACTCCTTTTTACATTGAAGAGAGATAGGTTATTTTCTTTCCTTGCTGTCCACAACGGTCTTGAGCATGGCAGCAAACTCGTCAAAGCTCATTGCGCCCAGATCCTCACCGGAGCGGTAGCGGGGAGAAACGGTGCCGTTCTCCATATCGCGGTCGCCGACGACCAGCATATAGGGAACCTTCTCCAGCGTTGCCTCGCGGATCTTCTTGCCGATCTTCTCGTTGCGGGAATCGACCTCGGCACGGAAGCCCAGATCGTCCAGCTTTCTGGCGATCTCGTCGGCGTACTCGCCGGCGCGGTCGGTGACGGGCAGGACCTTGACCTGAACGGGAGAGAGCCAGGTGGGGAAGGCGCCGGCGAAGTGCTCGGTGATAACGCCGATGAAGCGCTCCACGGAGCCAAGAACCACGCGGTGGATCATAACGGGGCGGTGCTTTGCGCCGTCCTCGCCGATATACTCCAGCTCAAAGCGCTCGGGCAGCTGCATATCCAGCTGAATGGTGCCGCACTGCCAGGTGCGTCCCAGAGAGTCAGCCAGATGGAAGTCCAGCTTGGGACCGTAGAACGCGCCGTCACCCTCGTTGATGTCATAGGTCTTGCCCAGCTCTTCGACTGCGCTCTTCAGCGTGTCGGCGGCAAAGTCCCAGGTCTCCTTTTCGCCCATGTGATCCTCGGGCATGGTGGGGGCCTCGATCTGATAGGTCAGACCGAAGACGGAATAGACCTCGTCAAACAGGCGGACAACATTCTTGATCTCGTCCTTCATCTGATCCCAGGTCATGAAGATGTGGGCATCGTCCTGGGTGAAGCAGCGGACACGGAACAGACCGTGGAGCGCGCCGCTCAGCTCATGGCGGTGGACCAGACCCAGCTCACCCACGCGCAGGGGCAGGTCACGGTAGGAGTGGGGCTCGGACATATAGACCAGCATACCGCCGGGGCAGTTCATGGGCTTGATGGCAAAATCCACATCGTCAATGACAGTGGTGTACATATTGTTCTTATAGTGTCCCCAATGACCGCTGCGCTCCCAGAGCTGGCGGTTCATCATCATGGGGGTGGAGCACTCCACATAGCCGTAGCGCTTGTGTACCTGACGCCAGTAGTCCAGCAGGGTATTGCGCAGGGTCATGCCCTTGGGCAGGAAGAAGGGGAAGCCGGGACCTTCGTCGCGGAGCATGTAAAGACCCAGCTCGCGGCCCAGCTTGCGGTGGTCGCGCTTCTTAGCCTCCTCGATGCGGGCAAGATACTCATCCAGCTCGTCCTTCTTGGGGAAGGCAACGCCGTAAATGCGCTGGAGGGTCTGGCGGTTGGAGTCGCCGCGCCAGTAGGCAGCGTTGCAGGCGGTGAGCTTGATGGCGTTGCCCTTGATGCGTCCGGTGCTGTCCACGTGGGGACCGGCGCACAGGTCAACGAACTCGCCCTGTCTGTAGAAGGAGATAACGGCATCCTCGGGCAGGTCGTTGATCAGCTCCACCTTGTAGGGCTCGCCCTTCTCCTCCATGAACCTGATGGCTTCCTCGCGGGGCAGCTCAAAGCGCTCCAGCTTCAGCTTCTCCTTGCAGATCTTGCGCATCTCTGCCTCCAGCTCCTCGAGCTGGGTCTCGGAGAAGGGAACGGGGGTATCGAAATCGTAATAGAAGCCGTTGTCGATGCTGGGACCGATCGCCAGCTTCACCTCGGGATGCAGGCGCTTCATGGCCTGTGCCAGCACGTGGGAGCAGGTGTGCCAATAGGTGCTGCGGTATTCGGGGTTTTCAAAGGTGTACAGATTCTCGTCGCTCATGGTAAAAGTTCTCCTTTCGATATTCGGGGTAAAGAAACACGCTTCACCCCTGATAAATTCAGGGGTGAAGCTAGTAAATACTTGTCACGCTCTGCCTGTTCGCGACGCGCGGCTTCCCTCCGACTCAGACTCGAAACAGCTTTGCTGCGCAAAGCTTCGGTTTCTCGCCTTCGCTCCGGTCCATCCGCGCTGCTCTCGACGGCGCCGCGCTTCTAACTCCACGGTTCCACCCTGCTTACGGTACAGAGTACCGTCGCTTTCGATTGCTGTAACGGGCAATTCCCGTCCCGGTTATTTCCCGGGCGGCTCAGGGGTGGTTGGTACGCCGCGCTGTCCGCAGGAGCACTTTCAGCCGTGATGCTCCCTCTCTGGCCGGCATTTCGCGGGACGATCCCCTTCTTCGCCATTTTAATAAATACAGTTTATCACCGGGAACAGCGAATGTCAACTGTTTTCCCCAAAACTGCCTGCTGATCGCACTTAATCCGAAAATTTTGTAAAAATGTAACCGGTTTTGTTACCAAAGTATGGTATACTGAAAAAACAATAGAATGTGGGAGGGAAAATGATGACTACAGAAACTAACAGACTTCTTGCCGTTCTCTGTATCGACGCGGTGGAGAATGATGTTTCCGGCGGAAGGTTTTATTACGGCGACCTCTCTGCTGAATATGACATCAAATGCCTTGACCGCTTCTTTCTGGCGGTGGACCGGATCCTTGACGGCGGCTCGCCCGGTCTCCCTGCCCGCCGGAGGGAAAACGAGACGGTGTGGTATGCCGGAAAGATCGCAACCTTCAAGGTGCAGATCCTGTACCGCCGCAACGGCGGCTGGCAGGGCAGCGTCATGTGGCTGGAGACCCGCCATGAGGAGCAGTTTCGCAGCGAGCTGGAGCTGATGTCCATCATCCATCAGGCGCTGATCCCGGCGCAAAAGCAGAGAATGTGCCCCTCCAGTCTGAAAACAGTGAAATAAACAGTCGGGCGTACTGCAAACAATGCGGTACGCCCGATTTTTGTGTTTTTAGTAATACGCCACCAGAAGATCAACGACCGTCCCGTAGCTCCGGATGCCATCGGTCTGACCGTAGCCCTTGAGGGTGGAGTCGTAAATTTTCTTGCTTACTTCGGCGGTTTTTCCCTCAAACTGCGCCCAGTACGCGCTGTGGTAGCGCATATCCGCAACGACGGTCTCCGGCAGCAGCGAAAACACAGCCTGCCACCGCTCCCGGTCAGCGCGGTACAGCGCGTTGCCGAGATGGATGTACCCCATCAGGTACCCGGAGTACTGATAGGCGGCATTGTCGCAGGAGGTGGCGGCGAGAATGGCCAGGAAATTGCACTCCTGCTCCGACGCGATGCCCCGCTGGTGCGCCAGCTCGTGGGAGATGTTCGCCGGGAGCAGACAGGCGGGACTGTCCACATTCAGATTGGATTCTCCTGTAAAGGGTGTATAAAATCCGGTAAAGTTCATCATGGAGAACAGGCGGGAGAAGACCATCTTTTTTGGTACCCGGTCGTCGTTCTCCAAAAAGGGAAACTCCTTGGAAAGATTATCGTAAATATGGGGACTGTATGAGAAGATAGCGTCCCTGTCCACGGCGAAAACGCCGTTTTCATCCCGCTCCACTGTGTCTGCCCTGGCGGCAAGCTGCTGTGCGAAATGGGTCGCCACCCGCTCCAGCTCGTCCACCGTGACGTTCTCCGCGTAGATTCCGCTTTTCTCCTGAAAGCCGTCCGCGTAGTAGTTGACACCCCACATCATGCAGTAAAACCACCACACGCTCAGACACAGGCAGGCGAGGGACAGAAGTCCCGCGTAGAGCGTATGCAGCTTTTCTCTGCCTTTGACCGTCCGGCGGGTCACGGTGATCAGCCAGAAGATGGCGAGCAGAATAAACGCCACATAAAACCACTCCACCACGGAAAACGGGAATATGTACCAGACGGAGGCAAAGGTGTCCTTTACGATCTGGGTTACGGAGACCACCGCGTTGGCGGCGCTGCGGCTGCTGATCGCCCATGTGTACCCGCCGAACAGTACCGCCAGCACCAGTACCCAGATATGCAGCGGCGCGTGGCGTTTCAGAAAATCCTTCATCTGACAAGTCCTCCCTGATCTATGTATGCAACATTATAGCTGCGTGATCGACATTTGCCAAGCGGTTATTTTTTCCACCCGGCAGAGGGGAATATTTGCCGCGGAATTTTTTGCTGACATTTTCCATGAGATGCGGTATAATGATCTCAAATCAATGCAAAAGGAGCGGTACACCATGAATAAGGAATTTCTGTATACTCTTCTGGACAGCATGTCTGTTTCCGGCAGCGAGATCGGTCTGCAGAAAAAGGTCATCGCGGAGATGAAGCCTTACTGCGATAAGATCATCACCGACTACACCGGAAATGTCATCAGCGTCATCAATCCCGACGCGTCCTTTAAGGTTCTCCTTGCCGGACATATCGACGAGATCGGTCTGATCGTCACCAACATCCAGTCCAATGGTATGCTCCGCGTGGCGAACGCGGGCGGTGTCCGCGCGGGGGTGTATCCCGGTCACAAGGTCGTTGTCCACGGCTATGCGGGCACGATCTACGGCGCGGTGGTGCACAACAAGGCGATGACCAAGGGCGACCTCAAGGCAGGCGATCTCATCATTGACATCGGCGCGAAGGATGCGGAGAATGCCCGCAAGTACGTGCAGGAGGGCGATGTCATCCATCTGCACACCTACCACGAGGAGCTTCTGAACGGCCGACTCTGCGCCCGTGCCATTGATGACCGGGGCGGTGCCTTCATCATTCTGGGGGCCCTCAAACTGGCCAAGGAAGTCGGATCGT
>JAZOBV010000049.1:0-47182 GCA_045596145.1 Candidatus Pelethomonas sp. | reverse complement strand
GAACAGGGCAACCAGCCCCGCCCGGGCCCGGCCGGCCACGAGGGCCGGAGGCGGCGATGGCGGCCAGAAGAGCCGCGCCAAGAAGGCTGACCAACAGAGTGCGTAGAAGCTTGTTTTTCATAATGGGAGGTCTCCTTACGGCGTAACAGCGGTGTATTCACGGCGGATGTAATATGTGATATTTCCTTCGCTGTCGGTAGATTCGATAAGTTCATCAGTATCCTGTTTGACCTGTTCGCTGAAGATCTGTTCCTCTGTCGGTGCATGGAATGAACCGTAAAGCTCAACTACGGCGTCGGGATTGTCAGTAGTATCGCTGTACACGGCGTAAAAACCATCTGTGGAAGTCAGCAGGAAGCTATTATTGCTGCTTTCAGCGATGACACTGCCGGTATTGTACAGAGCATAGGTTGCGCCGGAAATGCCTTGACCACTATTATTGATTTCCAGATAACCGTGGTTTTCAATACCGGTTCCGGTATCTGCGGTCACGCCGGTGTCAAGGAGAACAAGCCTGGAGTCAGCGTTGTTCACAATAGCAGTGCCTTCCGTACACGAAATGGAACAGCTTGACAGGGTCAGCTCACTGCCGGAGTTGATGACACCGGAGTAGAAGGTAGAATTCGTCAGTGTCAGGGCTGTGTTGCTGTGGTTTTCCAGTCCGCTGCAGTAGAGCTGGGTTGCTTCGAGATAGGACGCTTCATCAATGGTGATGCTGCTGACCATCATGTCGATCGCAGGTGTTCCGACTTCCTCGCTGGCAGCGATTCCGTTCAGCGACGCGCAGGCACCGATCAGCGCGATAGCGGGGGCGTTGGACTGCTGGACCGACACGCTGCATCCATACAGCTCCAGTTCGATCGTATCATCCGAGGAGTCGCCGTTAACGGTTATCGTAGCTGTTCCCTGGGTTCCGTCGGTGAATGCACAGTTGGTAGCGGAAAGGTACGAGCCGGGAGACATGACAATGTGATCTGTGAACCAGAAAATCTTGTTATCGGCATTGGAGTAGAGAAGTGTCGAATCAACATAATCAGCGTTTGTGCATTCCAGTCGGGCATTTTCGCCGAGTGTAAGAGTTCCGGTGGAGGTAAAGGGCTGGATCGTACTGAAAGCATCGCTCCATAGATCGACTCCGAAGATTACCTGTGTGTTGGCGGGGATCGAATCAGGGATTTGCAGGGAAACAATATCCTCATCCAAAATATGGATCATCACGATGTTTTCACATTCCGCACTGTACTCCCAGATTACACCTCTTCCGGGACCGCAGTAAACAAGGGTCTCAGTTCCATCCTCGCTCCGGTTGGTAACGGTGACATAGGATTCTGTGTTGGTGTCCTGCTCATAGGTGTGATCCAGATAGATACCGTTGTTGATGATCGCGGCATCGTTTACAAGATGGATCTCTCCGTATACATCGAGCGTGAACCCTTCCGCAACAGTGATGGAGCCGCCGAGCATTTGAACAGTTACACCCTCGGGGATCTCAAGGGCAGTCAGATCTGCCAGCTCCGGCTGGTCGGAGGATAGTGTCAGATCCACTACTGGCAAAGCGGAGTTGATATAAATTGTTCTGACACCGTTGTTGCTCAATGCGGAAACAAAATCAGCCAGAGTGCTTACCTGTACTTGGAAATCAGAACAGTCCACAGAATAATAACCGTCTGTATCTGGTCCGGTCTCGGTAGGACGGCGATCACCCAGCACCTCGAAGAAGGTCGGGTCCATAGCGTACAGCATGCCGCTCTGAATGGTGTATTCGCCGGAGATCAGCGCGGCAGTCGTATTCTCGGTGTATTCGGCGGTCAGACGGAGGATCGCATTACCGCTGATCTGGGTTCCGCTGTTCCATTCCGTGTCATACGCGCCTGCGGATACGATCACGACGGAGTCGCTGACAAGCTCACCCTCATAGATGGAGAGAAGTCCGCCACTGCCGGAATTGTAAACCGCAGTCGTTCCGCCGTAGATATATCCACCCCCAATGGTGATACTGCTGGAGTTGCCGGAAATGTCCTTGGAGGAGATCGCGTGGATCTTGCCCAAGACTTTACCGCCGTTGATCGTGACGGAGCCGCTGCCATGCGGGTAGATGGCGGCGGAATAGGTGCCGGACGCGGTGTTTTCGATGGTGCCACTTGTCAGAATAAGCGTTCCCATGCAGTCGATCGTGTGGTCGGCTTCGCCGGTGATCGCTCCGGTGCCCTCCATGCCGTAGTAATCGGGCGCGCTGCTGTCCATAACGGTCAGAGAAGCATCGCTTTCGATCACAAGAGGCTGCTGGTATGTTGTGCCGTCATCTCCGGTAGCGGCGAGAAGCTGCAGAGTGTTTCCGTTCAGATCAATAGTGACATTTACGCCGGTCAGTGTAAGGAGGTGCTCCGGGATCGTAGTGGCACTGGTGTTGTCCTTACAATAGAGAGTAACGGTCTCACTGTCGGTCCATGCAGGCATATCTTGCAAATAGCCCAGGTAGCTGACATTTGCTCCGTTGGAAGAGATCGCGATCATATCCGTGCGGTTCTCGGTATAAATGCCGCTGTTAAAGAACCGGCCGGGGGTGCTTACAAAGAAGTCACCGCTGTTGATGATGGTGCCGCTGCTGCTCAGTTGGGCATCGGGGAAGTCATCGCTGCCGATCTCAAGGGTTCCGTTATTGGTGAGGGAGCAGCCGTCATACAGCGTCAATCCTCCGTAGACGTTCAGCGTAAATCCCTCGGCGATGGTGATGGAACCGCTGAGCAGCTCAACGATCTTGCCGTCAGGAATCTCAAGGGCGGTGAGATCCGCCAGTTCGGTCTGATCGGCAGACAGCGTCAGATCTGCGTCAGAGAGGCTGATGGTGCCGGTGTCGGGATCATTCAGTGCGGTGATAAGATCCGCAAGAGTGCTCACGCCCGCATTGGGGTCGTTCACGTAATAGCCGATTTCATCGGGACCGGCTTCGTAAGACGAAATGGTGCAGTTGTTCGCTGTAGCGGTTCCATTGTTATACAGACCGCAGGTCTCTCCGGATACGGTGCAGTTTTCCATTACCAGTGAGGCATTGTTTCTGATGCCCGTTCCTGCATATGCCTCCACAGTGCAGTCGTACAGAGCGAGATTGCCCTCCTGGTTTTCAATGCAGGTTCCGCTGTAGCTCACCCCGGACCAGTCCTGATAGGAAAATACGCAGCTGTGAAGAGAGAGATCGTCTCCGTAGTTGGTGATACAGGTTATACCGGAATCGGTGCTGCTGATTTCGCAGTTCGTCAGCATTACGGAGAATTGGCTGTAGTTTTCCAGTGCAACGGTATAGCAGCTGATCAGCATTCCGGTAATCTCAAGGCGGGAGGTGTCATCGACGATCATGGGACCGGTCACAACGTATAGCGGATCCCAGGAGGAGCTGTCTCCGATGCTTGCGTTTCCGGTCAGCACTGCGTAGGCGCCGATCAGCTCAATAGCGTAAGAAGAAGAACCTGCGCTGCCAACACGGCAGTTATCCAGCACCAGACTGGGAGTCTCTCCTGTGGAATCGCCGTAGACGGTAAAGGTGTTTCCGGCATCCATAATACACATAGAGTAGCTGAAATCGCAGTTTGCTGCGGAGAAGGACGCTCCCTGATTAATGATGACCGTATTGATGAAATTAATAACCTTGGTTTCGGAGGCAAGAAGCGTCTTGTCGGTATATTCTGAGCTTGTGAACTCCAGATGGACATTCTCACCCAGCGTAAGGGGGCGGTTATTGCAGGTGAAAAGCTGCACACCGTAGAATTCCGAAGTTCTTACATCCAGTCCAAAGTATACCAGATGTTCCGTACCCAGTGGGTTGGCGGGGATCGAGTCGGGAATGACCATGTTGGTGCTGCTGTCGAGAACATAGAACATGACAACAGTTTTATACTCGCCGCTGTACTGCCACGCCGTGCCGTCCGCTCTTCCACAGTAGACCATGGTCTCCTCGCCGTCCTCGGTTATGTTGGTAACCGTAACATAGGAGGCGGTATTGGAGTCCGCAAGGTAGGTGTAGTCCAAAAGAAGACCACTGTTTTCAATACCGTAGTAGTTGCTGGTCAGCTTTCCGACGGGAAGGTCTGTGCTGCCAACCTCAATGGTGCCGGTGTTGGTGATCAGAAAACCATTTGCCAGCTTCACAGTTCCGTATACGTTGAGCGTAAAGTCTTCCGCAATGGTGATGGAACCGGAGAGCAGCTCAACGGTAACACCTTCGGGAATCTCCAGTGAGTTGATGCCGTCCAGCTCGGATTGATCGGAGGACAGTGTCATATCCGCGTTGGAGACGTTGATCCAACTGACACCGCTGTCATTCAGCGCGGCGGTAAATTCTGCCAGAGAGCTTACTTCGACCACGGTGTTGGCAAGATCGACTTCATAATAACCGTCCGTATCGGGACCGGTTGCAGAAGGCAGGCGCACGTTCAGCGCATCGAAGTAGGAAGAATCCTTTGCGTAGAGTTTGCCGCCCTTAAGACCGCACTTGCCGGAGATCAGCGCAGATGCTGAGGCCGCGGCATTTTCTGCGGTCAGACGAATGACCGTGCTGCCGGAGATCAGCGTGCCATACTGATACACCGTCGGATCGCCGTCTAAGGTTTCTTCAATATATTCGCCACTGGTATAGATGACGACCTCGTCAGCAGTGAAGGTTCCGCCAAGGATAAGCATGAGACTTTGCTCAACGGGACCGTACACCGCGGCGGTGGTTCCGGTGAAGGTTCCACCGGTGATGGTTGCTGCAGAGCCGCCGTTGCTCAGATCCAGGGCGATGGTTCCGGTAAAGGTACCATCGGAAATCGTTACTACAGCATAACTGCCGTTAAGATCCAACGCGGTGGAACTGCTTGTGAAGGTACCGCCGGTGATGGTCACACTGCCGCCTCCGCTGACCTTGTTAATACAGGATCCGCCTGTTTCAAAGGTACCGCCGTTGATATAGAGCTCGCTGCAATCGGAGTACATTTCGCTGATGGAGATGCCGCTTCCCGCAGCTTCGATGCGGCCGCCGTTAACGGTGGTGATGCTGTATAGATCGATCCGGATCGCATCGCCTGTGTTGTCGTTTGTCACAAGTCCGCCTTCCAGAGTAAAGCTGCCGGTATTGAGGACGGTACAGTCGGCGCTGCCGGTTAGTGATCCGTCTGCGCTTTCACTGCTGTCCATCAGCGTAAGGGAGGCATCCGTATCGACGGTGATAAACGTATCACCCAGCGTTACCGTGTGTCCATTCAGATCCAGTGTGGCGCTCACGCCGGTGAGGGTGAGCATTGACTCGGGCAGAGTGATGCCGCCATCGGGGGAAATACCCAGAATCGTGAGCGTTTCACCGTCAGTCCATGCGGAGATATCGCTGAAGAGACCCAGATAGCTGACGGTCGAACCGCTGGAGCTCATCGCATAGACTGCATCTGCGCGGTTTTCGGTATATATTCCGGAATTAAAGAACAGACCGGAGGTGCTGACATAGAATTCGCCGTTATTGATGATAGTTCCGCTGTTATAGAAGGTGCTGGCGGTATCAGTGTCGATAACAATTTTTCCGGTGTTTTCCATCTTGCCGATGGCATCAATGTCCAAAGCACCGCGGGCCATTGTACCGTCGGTACCAGTCCCGCCGATGTACAAATCGGCGTTGTTGACGAAATAGCCGCTGATATGCAGGCTGTTTTCAGAGAGAATATTGATCGTGCCGGTGTTGATCAGTGTGGTATCGGCGGCGATATTCACAGTACCCAGAATATCCATTCCAACGGAAAGGGACAGGGAGCCGTCAGAGATCGTCAGGGTATCTCCCGCGGAAACGGTCAGAGCGGTATCCACGGTGAGGGCGGCGTCTGTGACCAGAACGGTTGCGATATCGTCGCTGGCGGCGGCTTCCTCCAGAGCGGCGATAAGCTCCTCGGCGGTGGGATTACTCAGCTCCAGGGTGTCCGGGATCTCCGTCCACTTGGCGTAGAGGATGGTATCCTCGGTGACGGTGTCGGTGGAGAAGTCCCACTGGTTAATGCAGTCAGCCTCCTTGAACCAGCCCTCGAAGGTGAAGCCGTCGGCGGTGGGATCGGTGGGTTTGGCGGCAAATTCGCCCTCGGTGACGGTTTGAGGATCAATGGGATCGCCGTGACCGTTCATATCAAAGGAAACGGTGTAGGTGACCGGCTCGGGATCGGGCTCAACAGTGACCGCTGTCCACTTGGCGTAGAGCGTGGTGTCCTCGGTGACGGTGTCGGTGGAGAAGTCCCACTGGTTGATGCAGTCAGCCTCCTTGAACCAGCCCTCGAAGGTAAAGCCGTCGGCGGTGGGGGTGACAGGCAGGGTGACGGTGCCGCCGTGGGTGATGGTTTGGGCTGTGACGGCTTCACCGTGACCGTTCATATCGAAGGAAACGGTGTAGGTCTTAACCGTCCACTTGGCGTAGAGTGTGGTATCCTTGGTGACGGTGTCGGTGGAGAAGTTCCACGCGTTGATACATTCTGTCTCCTTGAACCAGCCGCCAAAAATCATGCCTTCTACTGCGGGTTCGGAAGGCTGGATGACGGTGCCGCCGTGGGCAACGGTCTGGGCGGTGACAGCGCTGCCGTATCCATTCATGTTGAATGTAATCTGATAGGTCTTAACCGTCCATTTGGCGTAGAGCGTTAAGTCGGAGGTAACGGTGTCGCTGTCAAAATCCCACTGGTTGAGAAATTCCTGCTCCATGAACCAGCCCTCAAAGGTGAGACCCTCGGCAGTGGGCTCGGCGGGTTCGGTGGCAAGATCACCGTAGGAAATGGTCTGATTGTCGATGGCATCGCCATGACCATTCAGCTCAAAGAAAACGGTGCAGGTGCTTGTGCCCCACTTTGCATAGAGTATGGTGTCGGCGCTGACGGTATCGCTGCTGAAATCCCAGCGATTGACGCATTCCTTTTCCTTGAACCAGCCGCCGAAGATCATTCCGTCAGCGGAAGGCTCAGTGGGTTCGGCAGCAAGTCTGCCGTATAGAACGGTTTGAGCAGGAACAGTGCTGCCATGACCGTTCAGATCAAAAGAAACGGTGTAACGGTTGGTGATCCATTTTGCGTAAAGGGTCAGATTGCCGGTGACAGTATCTCTTTTGAAATTCCATTCGTTGATGCATTCCGGCTCAGTGAACCAGCCGTCAAAGCTGTAGCCCTCGGCGGTGGGGGGAGTCGGTTCAACGACAAGGCTGCCTTCCTGCACGAGCTGACCGACAACGGTATCGCCGTGACCGTTCCTTTCAAAGATAACGGTATATGTAACGACAGGAATCGGAGTGATGGAAGGTGTAGAAGGTGTAGAGGGTATGGGGTCGGCAGGTTCCTCAAAAAGCGGATCGGTCTGTTCCGTGACCTGTTGCTCGACCTGTTCCTGAATCTCCTGTTCCACATTATCTGCAGCAGTTTCTTCCTGCTCCAGAGTCTCTTGCGCATTATCTGTGATCACATCAACATCCAAATCGGTATTGTCGGTGATTCGCTGCTGCATTTCGGGATTTTCAGCGATCGCTACGCGGACGAAACCGGGGGTTTCTTCCTCCTTCAGCTCGGTCACTTCCACATCAAGAACTTCCTGCCCCTCCTCCTGTGACAGTGAGGAGGTCAGTACCTGACCGGAATGGACACTGGTGACAGTTGCGGAACCGCCTTGAGGGTCGATGGATGTGACCAGTGTGGTACCCTCCAGCAGATACAGTCCGGACTTCTGTGAGGAGTTGACCTCGACCCATCCGATGGTGCCGCGCACGCCGGTGATCATGGTCGCGGTGCGAATATTCAGCGTTTCATCCTTTTTAAGAGGCTTGGTAACGTCAAAGAGCAGCTTGCCCTTTTCCACAAGGATCTCCAGCTTGCGTCCCTGCCGGGAGATCGTTACCTTACTGGACGCGTCCAGCTTGATCGCCTTACTGTCGTCCAGACTGATATAGGCGTAGCTTTTGCTGCCTGTGGTGATCTGATAGTTATTGTACAGACGCATGTCCTTTGTGATTTTCAGCGTCTTTCCGCTGGCGTTTTTCACGGTAACGGAGCCCTGATGCTCCACCAGCCGCATGGTAGCGGCAGTGGTTTCCTCAGCGAAAGCGCGTACAGGAAACAGGGAGACGATCAGAACTGCGCAGATCAAAATAGAGAAAAAACGTTTCATGCAATACCCTCCCAGGCTTTACTCTCTCGGAACAGTCCGAGGATCTCCTTGTCCATACTGCCTTCGTTTACCATGCTTTCCAGAATGGACAGTGCTTTTTCTACCGGCATACCCGGCTTGTAGGGTCGGTCGCGGGCGGTCAGAGCGTCAAATACGTCAAGGATCGTCAGAAGACGGACCTCGCGGGGGATATCCTTGCCGGAAATGTGGTCGGGGTAACCGCGTCCGTTGAGCAGCTCGTGGTGGGCACTCGCCCATTTGGGGACCTGTTGGTATGCTTTGGGGAAGGAAACCTGTTCCAGAATGCGTGCGGTCATCACCACATGGCTTTCCATGATCTTTCGTTCCTCGGCGGTCAGCGAACCCTTCCTGACGGACAGGGAGATATGCTCCGCCTCCGTCAGCCACGGCTGCTGAACGCCCTGTGCGTCGGTATAGGTGCGCGCGGCAAGCTCGTCGATCATGGCAAGGTCTTCGTCCGGCAGGAAGCCTGCGCGGTTGACCTTTTGGATCAGCTGGCGAGCCGCAATGATCTGCTGCCGGGTTTCTTCGGCCTGCTCGGGGGAGATGTTCCCCTCCAGAACGGCGATTCGGCAGAGCAGCAGCATGGTGTCGAAGCGGTTGTTGATGTCCTTTTCCGCGTCGCCAAGACGGGTCTCCTTGTCCATAACGGAGAGAGGCACGACCATTTTTCCCACATCATGCAGCCACACGCTGAGCAGAAAGGTGCGGCGGCGCTGAGTATCGAACCGCCAGGGGTGGTTCGTGCGGTCCAGCCAGTCCAGAAAGCTTTCCGCGTACCGCGCCATGTTTCGGGTGTGGTTGGCGTTGTAGGGCGTGCGCTGGTCTATAGCGGTGGACAGCGCGCCGACAAGGGAATCCAGAAGCTTGTGGATCTGCTCGGAATACTGCATATTGGTCAGACTGATCGCCGCCTGGGAGGCAACTGCTGCCACCAGAGGCTCCAGCTCAGTTGAGAAGGGAATGACCGTTCCCTTTTCGCCCTGTGCGTTCAGAAGCTGCAAAACGCCGATCAGTTCGCCCTTGTCGTTGGCGAGGGGGACCACCATCATGGAGCGGGTGCAGTATCCGGTCATCTCGTCGTAGCGTCTGGGGCCGGAAAAGTCAAATTCGCTGTTGGTGCGGACATCGTCCACGTTGATCGTGCGCTTTTCCAGCACGGAGCGGGCGCAGACGTGAGATGGCTTGAGGGGAACGGGGGGCAGGGTGATAGGCGCGTCATGCCCGCCCTCACGAATGCCGAGGGACAGCGTGACCATGCGGCAGAAGTGAAGCCCGTCATCCTCCAGCAGGTACAGCGTACCGCCGTCACAGTGGGTCATGTTGATGGCTGTATCCAGAATAAAAGTGAGCAGAGCCTCGCGGTCCTGTTCGGCGGAGAGGGCAACATTGATATTCAGAAATTGTCTGAGCTGTTCCTGTGTCATAGTATGATCTCCTCATTATCAAAGGCGAGATCGCACGCGGGTGTGATCGCCTGTACCTCGGTGCGGGCAGTATCAAGCGTGGAATCAGAGTGTGTAGGATCGTGGTGCATGATGCGGATCTTTTTTGCGCCGCATTTTGCGCCGAAGCGGGCTGCTTCGCTCCATCGGTTGTGTCCAAAGGTGGCGCGGGTGTGCCACTCGGCATCGCTGTACTGACCGTCACACAGAAGCAGGTCGCAGTTCCGGCTGAACTCCAGCAGGGCGGAGCGGTTTTCGTCTGTAATGGTGCAGTCTGTCATGTAGACGATCGAGCGGCCGTTGACGGTCAGCCGGTAGACGGTGACGCCGCCGGGATGGCAGCCTCCTATCGTGTCGACGGTGAAGCCGTCCAGATCCAGCCGGGGAGCGGTGGAGTGAAAGAAAAATTGTGCGGGGAGCTGATCGGGACTGACCGGCCAGAGCGGGGGAGACATCAAGGCGCAGAGCTGGGCGGCGGTGTTCTGCCCATTATGAGCGGTGCCGTAGATGTGGAATTGGTATTCGCTGCTTAGAGCCGGTGGGCACAGGGGAAGTCCGAGAATATGGTCGGCGTGACCGTGAGTGAGAAAAACCGGAATGCTGCGTTCTTCGTTAAGGTGAGGAGCAAGATTGAGAAGACCGGTTCCCGCGTCCAGAATCGCGATGTTATCTTCCGAACGAACCAGTACGCAGCTGGTAGAACCGCCATAGCGTGTAAACTGCTCTCCGCAGACGGGAACAGAACCGCGGCAGCCCAATATTGTGACAATGACCGGATTTTTCACCTGCTCAACTCCTTCATATCGGCATGGCATAATATTCTCTTACAACATTATATAATATAAATTTTGGCATTTGATGTCAACAGAATATGGCTAAAAAAGGATAATAATGTTGAATGGAGCGATTTATTTTGTCAAATTCGAATGGATGTCCCGAAATTTACAAATCCTTCACGATTGTGCTCGCATTTTATGCTATGATAACCGTACAAACCACAAGGAGGCTGCAATATGAAAAAGTTCATCTCTTACGAAAAGCTTTCCAAGAAGGAGAAGCGGAAAGTGGATCTTGCCAGACGGGGAACCTGGGGCGCGCTGAATCCCGTTACCCGAAAGCCGGAAAGCAGCAGGGCTTACAACAGAAGAAAAGCACAGAATTGGAGGAAAGAAGTCCCCGATTCTGTGCTTTCTCATTTTTAGATCCAAAACTGCACCGCGTCGTGAAGAAGCTGCGCGCAGCCGCTGCGGTCGCGGTCATAGTATCGTGTGAACCGTTCGTCGGCGATGTACATGGCGGCGATCCCCTTGTGCATCTGCGGTGAGTATTTCGGTGTGGCGATAGTCAGCCATTCCCGGTGAAGCAGAGCGATCTGCTTTGCGTCCTCGCTGGCCGGGCGGATGCCTGCGGCGACACCTGCGTCCAGACGGCGGATGATCTCCTTGTCCAGCTCCTGCCATCGGGCGAACTGCTCCTCCGGCAGATCCATCATTCTGCGGTTAGCTTCGTTTACCGCATCGTCGCCGTATTTCTGCCGTGCTTCCGCGCCGTAGGTCTGCTCGTTTTCGTGCACCATTTTGTCCTTCAGTGCTTCAAATCTTTCCCTGTCGCTCATGTCGTAATCTCCCTTCATATGCTGAATCGTCCTTTTTACCGTGAGGATCAGCGCTTCGGTTTGGGCTTTCTGATCCTCCAGTGCCAGAAGATGATCCTCCATGGCTTTCAGCATATCGAAGTCCTTATCGTAGATCATCTTTTGAATGGTTTTCAGATCAAAGCCCCGCTCCCGGTAGAAAAGAATTTGCTGCAGCAGAGCAAGCTCCGGCTGAGCGTAATAGCGGTATCCCGCATCTGTCACGCGGGACGGCTTGAGAAGTCCGATCTCATCATAATAGCGCAGAGTCCGTGCGCTGATACCGGAAAGCCGGGATAGCTCCTTGATGCTGTATTCCATGCTATCACCTCCTGTTGGGATCAGCATATCAGTTGACGCTGCGTCAAAGTCAAGAGTTTATTGCTATTTTTTTCTGAGGAAGCTTTTGTCAATTCCCGATATTTAAGGCGCTGTGCAATGTTCTTCCGATGCTTCGATATAAAAGCTCACAGGGCGGAAGCCGTCATTACAGGAGATCATAGCCGAGTGTGGGTTTTTCATCCATCCGTCATAGAAGTTTCCGCCGCCGGCGGCAAGCTCCTTCACGAAATAGACCATGCTTTCCCATGCGCTGTCGCAGAAGCCGTCCGGTTTTTTGCCATCCACAGACTCCCATACCATGCCCTCTTCTATGTCGCAGGCGTGTTCAATAGGATTTTCATATTTTGCCATCAGATCGCCATAGCAGGTCTTTCGGATGGCGGTGATCTTAACCTTTTTCATTTGGGGTTCCTCCCGGCAAGTGTAGTCGTGCGTTACCGCCTTCTTGCCATATCATATCGTGAGTCCTTGTAATTTGCAACGGAATATATGAATTTACAAAGAAAAAGACCATCGAAAGGTTAAACTTTCGATGGTCTTTTGGTCCGAGTGTCGAGATTCGAACTCGAGGCCTCTTGAACCCCATTCAAGCGCGATACCAAACTTCGCCACACCCGGATATTTTCTTGTTTGCTGCGCTCTCGCTGTCAGCTAGGTTAGAATAACACATCTCTTTTCAAAATGCAAGTGTTTTTTTCAAAATTTTCAAAAAATTTTTCCGGACGTTTTTTGAAAGTTATGGTTGACAAAGGCGTGAAGATGTGGTAATATTTTGCTTGCGCCTGAAACCGATTGGGAGAGATGTCCGAGCGGTTTAAGGAACCGGTCTTGAAAACCGGCGATGTGCAAACATCCGTGGGTTCGAATCCCACTCTCTCCGCCATATTTCAATGACCGAATTGAATAATGTGTTTGGTGCGTGCGGAAGTACCCAAGAGGCCGAAGGGGCTCCCCTGCTAAGGGAGTAGGGTGTGTAAAAAGCGCCGCGGAGGTTCAAATCCTCTCTTCCGCGCCAAGACCCGAGATCAGATGATCTCGGGTCTTTTTATGTCTTTTGGAATTAACCGTGGAGTTCAATAGGCAAGTCATCTGGGTCTCTAAAGAATACCATTTGCTTTTCGGTAAAGGGATCCCACCGAATAGGTTCTGTTTCAATTCCCTTGCTATTGAGCCACGCAATGGCCGCTTCTACATTGTCAACATGAAATGCTAAGTGTCGCAGTCCGCTGGCTTCAGGGTTGGTGATTCGTTTGGGAGGATTCTTTACACCGAAGATTTCCAATTCAATGTCGCCTACTTGAAGATCAAGTTTCCAATCGCCACGGTCTTCGCGGTAATTTTCGCGCAGGATCGGTAGTTCAAGTTGTTCAACGTAGAATTTTCTTGATTTCTCATAATCAGAAACGATAATCGCAATATGATGTATTTTTTTGAGACGCACTTCAAAATCCCTCCATATGCTCAGTGTTGTGGTAACACAAACCGGTGTCACCGCTCGAAACTGCTGCGGGAATAGCACATAAGCATATTATATACGGATATCTTTTGCGCTGCAATCATTATTGCACGGGAAAGAAAGGCCCGAGATCTGGTGATCTCGGGCCTTTCTTGTTGGTTATATTTGAGGATCATGACTGTTTTGCGACAGCTTTGCGATCTTTCAGATACCAGGGGAGGTACGCAAGGGCGAACATGGCAGAGATCACTGCGGCCATGATCGCGAGACGCAGACCGTAGTGAGGGGGAAGGATGTCCAGCACGGAGGGGGCGCTTTCCGGACGAGCCATGTACAGGTAATTGGCTCCGGGGATCATAGAATTTACCCAAGCGGCAAACACGGCCATTGCCAGTAATGCACAGTATGAGCGGATGATGGAACGGCGGTTTGGCCGCATTCCGTGGACAAAAATCATGTAAAAAATGGCGACATAGCTTAATGTATGCTCCAACCAGAATTGATAGTAGCGGAATCTGGTGGGGCCGCAGTATGTCAGAGGCGTGGGGGTCAGCAGAGCAAACAGAGATCCGGACAGCAGCCAAAAATATGAGATGTCAAACAGCCGCTGGCTTTTGCCTACCATCATAAATGCACAGAAAATCACAGACCAGGTACAGACGCCGATGGGAAGACTTTCGACCAATCCGCCGGAGAGCTCCGGACAGGCAGTAAATCGCCAATAGTAGGACATATCGCAGATGATCAGAAGAAATCCCAAAATGTAGCGCAGATTTGTTTCGTAGGGGGAGTTCCTCAGGGAGTCCCGGTGTCGGGAAATAAGAACCAATGCTGCGATCGGCAGCAGGATCGGTGCAAAATGCGCCGGGGTAAACAGAGCAAATTCTGGTTCGGTGCCTATACCGAAGAAATAGCGAAAAAAGTCTTGCATATGTCATTCTCCATGAATTTTGTGCTTTCTGCATTGCAGCGGATATCAACATTCACGCGCTGAACGGTAGTGTGGATCAGATAGCGGAATGCGGCAAATCCGAGAACACCCATGAACAGAGCGATGATCCACATACGCTGACCCAACAGATAGCCGGCTTTATCATAAATGATCATGGGAATAATGACGCCGGAGGTTATACCGCCGACCGTGGCGCCGACTGTGCGCCAAGAGGACAGCTGTGCGCGTTCACCGGCTTCTTCGGTTATGATTGGCAGCATGGAACCGTAGGGAACGTTGGCAACTGTGTAGAAGGCATCCCAGAACGCATAGCCTCCCACGTACAGCGCAGCTTTGGCGATTGCGGATGCATTGGGGAAGGGGGCAAAGCTCATGGCGCCGGCGATGATCAGACCGATGGAGCCGATGCTTATATATGTAAGGAACTTACCGCGCTTATAATTTATAAGGGCGCACTTCTATACGCCCTTGGGCGTACCGTGCGATGTGTGGATCTGCACCGCACCAAAGCCTCCCTTGTGTAAAGGGAGGTGGGTGAACGAAGTGAACCCGGAGGGATTGTCATGCGGTCGAAGCATAACAAGCAGTTGGTGCCATTGGCAAAACAGCTGCGTAAAGAAATGACAAAAGAAGAGCGACACCTATGGTACGACTATCTTCACTCCTGTCCGGTCAGATTCCTGCGTCAAAAAGTATTAGGCAAGTATATCGTAGATTTCTGCTGTGCGGAAGCGAAGCTGATTATTGAACTGGATGGCTCACAACACTACGAAGATGGCAATATTGAGAACGATGCACAGCGCACAGCTTTTTTGGAAGGTTACGGTTTGAAAGTCATTCGCATTCCTAATAACGAAGTCAATCAGAACTTTCGCGGAGTCTGTGAGTATATCGATGCTGCGGTCAAACAATCCCTCAGTCAGTTTCGCTGACAGCTCCCTTTACACAAGGGAGCCTTGGATGCTGCTATGTTGAAGTATGAAAAAACACCGATCTGTGCTTTTGAAGTGCACAGATCGGTGTTTACTGTTTTACGACTATCCCGCAATTGCGGCACACCCTGTTTTTATTTATTTGTACGCTTTACGCCTCTTCGTCACGTTTTTTCTTTTTTTCCCTGTCTTCGGGGGACATATATTTCCGGAATACGGGTTCCAGAGAGTAGCAGCTGAGGATCATGTAAACGCCGGGAGCGCAGAGAATGGTCAGAGGGAAGATCACCACCATTGCCAGAGCAAGGGCGAGGAAGATGAGATGCAGGAGCGTCACAGGCAGATTCATCAGAGCGATTCCCAGACAGTTTTTGAGGATCATTCGGTTTGTGTTCTGGAATCTTGCCAGATAGGGGAAGGGGAGGCTGCCCCATGCCGTGATCACGGCGGAAACGATCAGCAGGAAATATAACATCTCCTTGGGGAGATTTCCGGCGCTACACATCAGATAGCAGCTGTAACAGCTTGCGCCGAGCGCACCGTAAATGAGAGCCAGCGGGAGCCATAGAAGTGTCGCCTGTTTGAAGTTGGAGAGGAAAGAGTGCCAATACTCGTGCCAGATGTGTCCCTCGCCGTGGCGGATGCACTTGTTGACAGAGTAGTAGAGGGCGGTGGTGGCAGCACCGGCAGTCACCAGAGGAAGACATGAGATCAGCCACAGAACGGACAGGTAGATGCCGTTCGCAACTTTGTTCAGTGTCTGGATCACCGGTCCGTCATAGTTGAATAAACCAAACATGGTCATACCTCCCGGGTGTGTAAAAATGAGTGGAGGCACATTTTTACACCATTATATATCATCTACATCATCACATGGTTTTGCGAAAAAGTAAATCGTGAGACTTTTTTGAAGGTTCCGGCAATACTCTGAAGTGATCACAGCCGGATGATGAAACATCGAATATCTGACATATCGTTATAGAGTATTAAAAAACCTATAAACTATTGCGTTGCATTATAAGCTGTGATAATATGAATGACGTGATTCGGACGAGATTCCGACAGAACCAACTGACAATACGGAGGCATTACCATGAATGACTATATTGTGTACACCGATTCTGGGTGTGATATCTCTTCTCAGCTGCTTGGAGAATGGGGCGTATGCTGCAGCAGTCTGACGTTCCGCTTCGAAGACGAAGAAGTGGAATATACCAGCGAAGAGATGCCCGTTGATGTGTTTTACGACCGGATGCGAAAGGGAGGAGTCGCCAAAGCTTCCGCCATCAATATCGGTAATTTTATTGATGCCTTTGAACCGCTGCTGCAGCAGGGGAAAGATATTCTTTATCTCGGTTTTTCCTCTGCGCTCAGTACGACCTGCAATTCTGCTGTGATCGCCGCGCGGCAGCTCTCGGCACAGTACCCCGGGAGAAGGATCGTCACTGTGGATTCGCTTTCTGCTTCTGCCGGACAGGGACTGCTGGTGTATTTGGCAAGCGAGAAGAGATAGTCCGGAGCGACCCTTGATGAGACGGTCACATATGTTGAGGAGATGAAACATCGGATCTGCCATTGGTTTACCGTGGATGATCTGGAGTACCTCAAACGGGGCGGCCGCATCAATCCGGCTGTTGCCATCCTTGGAAACGCGCTGGGGATCAAACCGGTACTCCATGTGGATCCGGAGGGGCGGCTGGTGAATGTCTCCAAAATCCGCGGCAGAAAAAAGTCCATTGCCGCATTGGCAGAAAAGTACGCGGAACTTGCGGTGTGTCCGGAAAGTGGTACGATCTTTATTTCCCACAGTGATTGCCGGGAGGATGCCGAAGCGCTGGCAAGTCTGCTGGCCGAACGGCACAAGGTGCGTGTTGCGTTGATTACAAGTATCGGAACCGTCATTGGCGCACACACGGGGCCCGGTACGATCGCACTGTTTTTTGTTGGCAAGGAGCGGTAATATGATCCGAAAACGGACCGGGGTCCGATGGTCCCGGGCCGGTGACTGTGGTAGCACCCAAAAAAGAAACTGTAAAAAAAGATAAATGACTGGCAATTTCTTTCGAAAAGTGTTACCATAACAGTATCTTAACAGCGAATAGGGCTTATGCCATCATCAATAAAAAAGAGGCGATCGGTCGTGAAGTTCCAAAAACAACGTGAAATGGGGAGAATTCGAAAGTATAGCTGCATTATTATGCTCGTATTGATCGTGTTCTCGATCATTCCTCTTCGTGCGGCTGCATCCGGTGAGAAGGTGATCCGGGTTGGCTATGACAGCAACTCCCACTTTATCAAGGAAAGCGGCGGCATCTACTATGGATACGGGGTCGAATATCTGGAAAAGATTGCGGAGTATACCGGCTGGAAGTACGAATATATCAAGGACGACAGTTGGCATGACTCTCTGGACAAGCTGCGCAGCGGTGAAATCGACCTGATTTGTACGGCTCATTATACTGAGCAGCGCGCTGCGGAATTTCTCTATTCCGAATACCCCTTTGGTTATGAAACCTCTCTTCTGTATGCCAGGGCGGACAGCGAGATTTTCTATCAGGATTATACATCCATGCAGGGAAAAAAGATCGGTCTGCTCAGAGAAAGCTACTCGGCATCGGACTTCGAGCGATATGCCGAAGAGGAGAAGATTGTCTTCGAGAGCATTTACTTTGACCGCCAAAACGATATGAAAACGGCCCTTGAGAACGGTCAGGTTGACATGATAGTGGTAGGAAGCCGTTATGCTACTTCGGATCTTAAGCTGGTAGACATTTCCGGTATCGACGCCTTTTACTGCATTGTGCGGTCCGGAAATCACGAACTTATGGATGAAGTCAACGACGTCATCCGGGAAATCATGTTTGATGAACCGGCCTTTGAAGGCAGCTTGCGGGAAAAATACTTCAGCCACGAGGCGATCAGCAGCACACCCCTCTATACCGCAGAAGAATTGGAGTATATTAAAAACCTTGGAACGATCAAGGTAAAGCTTCTTCAGGATCAGCATCCTTCCTGTTATGTGGAGAATGGTGAAACCAAGGGAATCTGGGCGGAAGTCATCCGACTCCTTGCTCAGAAGAGCGGCATTGACCTCGTTCTGGAAGGCGGGGACCTGGATCGGTATTCCCGGGAAACCTATGAGCAGTTTCTGAACGAGGGATACCTGTTGCTGCGTACACAGAATGCGCTGCTGTACATGAGCGGCATGGATGATGTCATTGTTTCCAATGCCGTGACAAACGTTTCCGTTGCCTACATTAAGCGGCAGGCTGCCTTTGTGGAAGACAACTATGTGACTCATATCATTGCAACGACACAGGATCTGGCTTACCTGGAACCGATGCTTCTGGAGGAGAATCCGGACTATGAGATCCAGTATTTTGAAGATGCGAAGGCGTGTTTCGAAGCACTGGTCAACAAGAAGGCGGGTCTGGTGATTCAGAACAGCCACCGCGCCAGTTTTTTGATGCAGAAACCGGAGTACGTGGACAAACTTACTGTTGTTTCGGGCGTTGACCACGGAAATGACGTTTGTCTGGTGGCTCCCCGGGATCAGCAGATGCTGATTAATATCATCAACAAAGCGATCCATCATATTTCGTATGCGGAGATTAATGAGATTGTAAAGCGTGAATTGTTGATGTCCCCGTACCCTCTCGCAAGTGATGACTTTATTTATCAGAACTGGAAATGGATCGTTGTCGTTACGGCACTGTTTATCGCGGCTGTCATTGGCTATGCAGCGTTTACAAACAAATTGGCAAACGCCAAGATAAAGAAGAAAGAGTTTGAAATTCTGCAGAAAAAGGCACGGCAGGATGAAATCACCGGTCTCTATAACCGCTCCTGCTTCTATGAACTGGTGGGAGAACGTATCAGGGAGTCCGATGAGGAAATGTACATCGTTTCGATGGACATTTCCAACTTCAAGGTTGTCAACGAGCACTACGGTATGAATGCGGGTGATCGTTTGCTCCGGGAAGTCGGAAGCCAGATTCGGAAGCTGGACGAAAGCAACCGAATGATCTTTGCCCGTTTTATGGCGGATCATTACTACATGTGTGTTCCGAAATCCGTATTTGACCGGATGGAATTCCCCAGATTTTTTGAAACATTTCTGGAGGATATTGATGTCCGCGTGGTCTATGGTGTATTTCTGGCAGAGGACAGGGAACTGCCTGTCAACGTGATGTGCGACCGTGCTCTGGACGCAGCCCATGACAAGAACTACACCTATTCGGAGTACATTCGCTTCTATAATGACAATGTGCATCAGCAGGAACTCATTGAGCAGGGGATCGAGGCGGAGATGGAACAGGCTCTGGCTGAGAAGCAGTTTTATATTGTCGTTCAGCCGAAGTACGATCCTGCTTCGGAGCAGATCGTGGGCGGTGAGACGCTGGTTCGCTGGCAGCACCCTCAGAAGGGAATTGTTTCTCCCGGCGTGTTCATCCGAGTGTTTGAGCGCAACGGTTTCATTGCCCCGCTGGATCATTTTGTCTGGGAGGAGACCTGCCGCCTGCAGGCGGAACTGAAGCGCAACGGAACAAAGACCGTTCCCATCTCCATCAATGTCTCCCGTATCCACTTCTATAACAGCGAGCTGAGACATCACCTCCGCGAACTGATCCAAAAGTATGGTCTGGAGCCTGCGGATATTGAACTGGAGATCACAGAGTCCATCTGCGGAGAGGAGTCCGGAAACATCTTTGATATAATCCGGGAACTTCAGGCGGACGGCTTCAGAATCGCTATGGACGATTTCGGAAGCGGATACTCTTCCTTGAATATGCTGAAGGAAATGCCGCTGGATATCATCAAGATGGATCTGAAATTCCTGGACGGCGAGGGTGAAAAGAGCCAGCTTATTCTGAAGGCGCTGATCGACATGGCACATACCATGGAACTCAGTGTCGTTGTGGAAGGTGTGGAACTTCCCGCTCAGGTGGAATTCCTGCGACAGTTCAAAAATTGCTGCCTGCAGGGATACTACTACTCCCGCCCGGTTACACCGGATGTTTTTGAAACAATGCTGAAAAAGAACTGATTGAATGAAACTCGTTTTTCGAACATTTTTTTCGAAAAACGAGTTTCATCTTTTCGGAAAGCCTTGTAACATCAAGGTTTTCCGATTTTGTCTTTTCTGGGAGAAAAATAAAAAAATCCAGAAATGCAAAAGTAAAATTTTTACGCCATGTCGTTATTTGAACACGTGTTTTTGACAAACTTGGTCAACCGAATGCAAGTGATTATTTCATGACCCAAAGTAAGTATTGCATCCATTGTGGAAATTGTTGCTGTGAGTGATAAACAATGAACGATATGGCATCTATTTTGGTCGCAACCTATCTGAAACAGAAATATTCCCCGCTGTGTAAAAAGCGAGAAATATTTCTGTAAAAAACGGTGCAAACCATTGAAAAAACTGGGTTTTTCGTGCGTATCTATTTTGGTCACGCTTGCCAAGACCCGAGATCGTGAGATCTCGGGTCTTTTTCCTTTCCGGAAGAACCGCCATGAATTGTGTAGAGTTTGGGTAAACCTTGTGATATAATACTTTTCTAAGATATAATATCATGATCTTTATTCGCGAGGATGCTGCTATGCTTTGTATTGCCGTTTGTGACGATGAACAACTGTATCTGGATAGAACCTGTACTATGTTGGAGCAGTATGCCGCTGCCCACGATGTTGAGTACGCGGTGGAGGTCTACTCCAATCCTTCTGAGCTACTGGATCGCATCGAAGCCGGAGAACGCCACGCCGTCTACCTGCTGGATATCTATATGCCCGGTGTTTCCGGCATGAGCGTTGCAACCGAGCTGCGTTCCAAGGGCGTACGCAGTCCGATCATTTTTCTCACATCTTCCACTGAGCACGCGGTGGAAGCCTTCGGTGTGGATGCGACGCATTACCTGCTCAAGCCCTATACGCAACAGAACTTCTTCGCCGCCATGGACAAGGCTGTGCAGAATATTTCTGCCCATCTGGAGGAAAGTATTGTTCTGAAGATCGGCGGGGAATACCAGAATGTTTTGGTGACTGATCTGCTGTATTGCGAAGCATCCGACAACCATCAGCGTCTTTGGATGAAGGCCGGTGCTCAGCTGCTTGTCCGCATGACGACCTCCGAGCTGTACGGTTTGCTGGAGGGTTTCGGCTACTTCCATCGCTGCGGCAGAGCCTATATTCTCAACCTCAATCAAATCAAAAAATTGACCGCTAACTCCGCTGTGCTAAAAACGGCACAGAGCTTCCGCTGCCACGCAGTGCTGTTGCTCCGTTGCGCACTGCCTTTTTCAGCCATTTCAACTGATGCGGAGGTAATGTGACATGACTTTTCCTGTTGGACAATTGATTTTCTTCCTGCTCACGCCGCTCAGCCACGTCGGTGCATCTTTGTTTTTTGCTAGGCCCCGTTTTGGTAAGGCGGTAACGGCAATGATCTGGCTGGTGTATGCTGCGCTGATGCTGATTCTCCCGCCGGATACGCCAACGCTGAACTTCTTTCTTACCTTTGTAGCACACTTGATCCTGTTCTTTATGACCACGACGGGGCCTGTGCAGGAAAAAGGATTCCTTTTTTTGAGCTATGCCTGTATCTACACCTGTTTCAGCACGCTGTTTACCATTGTGAACACTCGACTGCAAAGTGAACCGACGAAAATCGTACTTGCTTTTGTCGTCATAGCACTGATGCAGGTACTGCTTTACCTCGTGCTGCTGCCGTCTTTCCGCAAGGTCACACCCTATATCCATACCGGCTGGGGCAAGTTCTATGCCGTTGTGTTGGGATTTTTCGCGTTGATCGTATCCCAAGCAGTGTTCCCCGTCATGTCGCCCATGACAGGCAAGGAGATCGTGGTGTTCTTGCTGACGATGCTGGCCTTTTGCGTCACCTACACTTCTGTGTTCATCAGCATGAAAAACATGGTAGAGCTGACTCGGGAAAAGCAGCGTAAGACCCATGCAGAGTTTCTGCTTGCGCAGGTGCAGTCTCAGGCAAAAGAGGCAGAAATCGTCCGTCAAAACCGCCACGATATGCGCCATCACTATCAGATGCTGCTCTCCTACGCCGAGCGCGGCGACCTCAGCAAGCTGACCGCCTATCTGCAGCGCCAGACCGAGCGTATCGAAGCTATCACCACCGGGCGCTTCTGCGAAAACGAGACAGTGAACAATATTTTGAAGGTCTATCACCAAAAAGCCGCTGAACAGGACATTGCCATGGAGATCCGCGCGGCGGCAAAGCCCGGTCTCTCCGCCACCGACCCAGATCTTGTTGCTATCATCGCCAATGTGGTGGAAAACGCCCTCCACGGTGCGGCAAAAAGCGGCAGCGAATCTCCTTTTATCCGCGTGAACATCAAGCATCAGGCACAGCGCTTTGTGATCAGCTGCGATAATTCGTGCTCCAAGTCGCTGGTCTTTGAAGAAATGCCCGAATATCTCCGCGGCATCGGCATCCACTCCATCGCAGCCACGGCGGACAAATACGGCGGCTCATGCCTCTTCTCCGCAAAGGACGGCGTGTTCCACTGCATGGTCGTCATGGACGAATAAAACAGTATCAACTTTCCGGCTCCTCTGTCTTACGGCAGGGGAGCCGGTTTGTTTCTCTGTCAATTCACCCCAAAAAACATACTGTTTACCCCAAATTTCGTTTTTGCTGAAAAAAACCGCTATACTTTGGGCTGAACGATAACGGATAAAGGGAGGTCTTATTATGAGTCCAGACATCCACTCGGAACATTTGCACCCGCCCACTGGGCAGAAGGTGACGCGGTTTGACCATTGCCCCTACTTTGCGGAGCGGCAAAGTTTATTGGCTATCGAACCCATCTGCTGGTTCTGCAAGTTTGCCGCATTTGATTTGTTCAGCGACAAATTGCCGGAATGTGGGGTATGCAAACATCCTGAAGAGCAACATGAAAAATAGTGAAACATCCGTAATGACCCGACTTTTGAAAATCTAAGCAGTAATAAAAAAAGAGAGGGGTACCCACATGCAAAAGAAATTTATTAAAAGTACAGCAATCGTCATTTCTGTCGCAATGGTTTTTGCGCTGATCGTTGTGTTCATCTTCCAGAATCTGGTGGCTTATAACACAGCGAGGGAGAGACTGGATTATCTTCTGGACAGTGTGGAGCGTAGCCTGCTCGCAAACGATGAAGAGATCAAGCAACTGACAATTTCCACCGGCGAGGATTACCTTGCCCGCACTCGTGCGTTTGCCTTTATGATCGCAGAAGACCCCACGATTCTGGACTCCGAAAAGAAGCTCAACGAGATCATGACATTGATGGATGTCGATGAACTTCATGTAACTGACGAAAAGGGTGTTATCCGCTGGGGTACCGTTCCCGGGTATTTTGGATTTGATTTCTCGACCTCCGATCAGACTGCTCCGTTTATGGATCTTCTCAAGGATAAAAACGCAGAGCTTGCGCAGGATCCCCAACCCAACGGAACGCTCGGCATCCTGTTCCAGTACATCGGTGTTGCCCGTCAGGATCAGACCGGTATTGTGCAGATCGGTATGCAGCCCACCCGCTTGGAGGAAGCCCTGGCCAACAATGCGATCGGCTTGGTCCTGGATCAGTTCATCGAACAGGACGAGGGCGTCTTTGCGCTGAATGCATCGGAAGGCACAGTGGCGTGGCATGTCAACGAATCTCTCATCGGTCTGACCGCAGAGGAAGCAGGTTTGACAGATAGTGTTGACGAGCTTTGCGGTGATTACAATGCTTATAAGATCGGCGGAGAAAAGTCCTATATGACCGCGCGCGTCATTGGAGATTATGTGATTATTCCCTATCTCTCCCATTCGTCCATGATGTCCAATCGCAATACTCAGTCGCTCTTGCTTCTGCTCAGTGATATTATGATCGTTCTGGTCACCGTGTGGGTTCTGGGCTTCCTGCTGAAAAAACAGATTGTTCAGCCCATCACAGAGGTTGGCTGTGAACTCAGCAAGATCGAGCAGGGTGAGCTGGATACGCGTGTTGATGTCCACGTCAGCCCGGAATTTGCGCAGCTGTCTGGTGGTATCAACGCCATGGTCGACAGTATCCGCGACAAAATGCAGGAGAGCGAGCGGCTGATCCTGCAGCAGCGCAGTGCGGCACATCAGATCGGCACTATCTCCGATACGCTGCGCAGCCTGTCTGCGCAAAACATGGACACTGCCGATCGTCTTGCCGACGGCGCTGTCAGCCAGTCTGAGGCCATTGAGCGGCTTACCGGCAATATTGACGCGCTTGAGGAGCAGATGAGCAAAGATAACGCCAATGTTACTCTTGCCGGACGCACCTCGGCAGAGGCCGGTGAACAACTCAGTCGCGGTGTGGATATTCTTTCTGAGCTTTCTACTGTTATGGACGAACTGAACCAGATGTCCGGCGAGATTCAAAAGGTCGTTAAGGCCATTGATGATATTTCCTTCCAGACCAACATCCTTGCGCTGAACGCAGCTGTTGAGGCAGCCCGCGCCGGTGCAGCCGGCAAGGGCTTCTCGGTGGTTGCCGATGAGGTTCGCTCTCTGGCCGGTAAGTCTGCGGAATCTGCACATCAGACTGCGACGATGATCGGTAATACGATCAGCACCATGCAGTCCGGTCAGGCTCTGTCGGCTAAAGCAGTTGCAGTGATCCGCGAGGCAATGGAGAAGTCTGAACAGGCCGGCAAGCTTACCGGGGAGATTCTGGAAGCATCTGCACGCCAGCAGGAAACGGTCGAGGAGATCCGTTCCTCCGGTCACATGGTTGAACAGATCATCCGCGAGAATTCTCATCTTGCTGTGGAGTCCAAGCAGGGCGTTTCCAGCCTGCTTAACGAAGTTGAAACTCTGCAGACGATTTCGAGACAGATCAATTGATAGTTTCGCCATTACATAGACGCACGAAACGCGGCATCTATTTTGGTCACACATGCCAAGACCCGAGATCTGATGATCTCGGGTCTTTTTCTTATCTTTAAGTTTGATGTAAAGCTGCCGAATAACTGCTTTTATGGTGTGGAGAGGATTTGAACCTCGCCCCCCCGCGTTTTTGGGCAGATTTCTCGCGGTTATTTCGAGTAAATCTGCTTTTTTGATGCCTAAATATTCTGATGTCGATCAACAGGAAATTTCTTGTTATCCCTATTTAAATGTGATATAATAATTGCCACAAAATGATATGGTCCGCTGAATACTTATGAACTGCAGAGTGTACAGGGGAGGGCTTTTGACGAGTATGGAACAAACATAATGTTGACTTTAGTTTTCGTTTTCCCATATGGCCCAAACTGGGCAGAACATCCCGCTTATTCTGAGGAGGTCTTACTATGAAAAAACGATTCGTCAGCCTGCTGCTGACAGCGGCAATGATTCTGGGTATGCTGCCCGCGATCGAAATGCCGGTCAGAGCCGCAACGCACGACGGCAGCACCATTGACAGCTGGGAAACTGTTGCGCCTGTTTACAACAGTGCGATTTTTGACCAGATCAAGGGTGACTGGCTCTCTTTCGACCAGTACCCCGGCATCGGCAAAGCATCTGCCAGCGTAGGTCCGCTGTTTCTGGCAGAGGAATATCAAGGGACAATGCAGGCTCTGGGTTTCAACAACGGCGAGATCTACAATCTGGTCACCACTACTGAAACCCGGGATCGGGCGACCGAATGGGACATGTATTACAGCGGCGTATCCTGGTGGTCGAGTGTTAAGAATAATCCCGATGTGAAAATGCGCCTTGGCGGCAATCTGATCAACGGTGCCACCATGTCTGTTTACGACGGTGATACCTTGCAGGGAACAAACAGCGGAACGAAAAACAGGACTGTCACCACCACAAAGGATGTGTCCATTGGCGGAAAGCTGAAAACTACCGGAAGAATTACGAATCCGTGGATCGTTCTGATCGACAACAACAAGCCTGAGCTTGTGGGCGTCAGCGGTGGTCTGGACAGCCTTACCCTGACCTTTGACGAGATCCTGCGCTGGGCAAACGGCTCCGCGCCGAACAGCATCGGTGAATACACCATCACCGTCAAGGTTGCTAACGCGAAGAGTGGTGTGGAATGGGGTACCATCACCTATCAGGCGACAAGGGTCAACGGCGCTGAAGTCACATTCAACCGCGTCAGCGATGCGCCTCCCGCCGGAAACTATCAGATCACCGCGATTTCCGGACGCACCAACGCTGAAAAGGACGAGACCTTTGAGGTGTTCGGCATCGTTCAGTGCTATGCGTATTCCTATGGTCAGGAGCGGCGCGGTACCACCTATGTGCACCTGATGGAATATGTCAAAAATCCCATTAAGAAGATCGCGGAGATTAAAAACATGTCCCCGCTTTCTGATCTGGCGGGCAACGCTTTGGAGCTTCCTGCCAAGCTGGACCTGCGTGGCTTCAGCATTGGCTTTGATACGCAGGCACCCACGCTGGAGAAGGTGTACCTCTCCGGCGGCATGGTCACTTCCGTCTGTGAGATCGATAAGGATAGCTGGCCTGCTGACATTGACCTGAGCGCTGTTTACGCAGGCGAGGACGATCAGTTCTATTTCAATCTCCAGTTCAGTGAAGATATCAGAAACAATGTGCTTCAGCAGAAGATCAAGCTGAATGTAATGCATAACGGCAGTGCGGTCGTTCTGAGCAACCCTGAATATACGACCATCACCAATTCCATGGGAGAAAGCTGCACATTGCTGCGCTTTGGACCGTTTACAGTGTCGTCCGGAATGACGATGGCACCCGGATATGAAAATGACCCTATCGGGATTGTTGATATCCATGCAGGCAGCGCCTCATATTATGATCTGGCCGGAAACAAAATATCCGGCAGCATTCCTGTGATCGCGCAGCAGATCTATCTTGATGCTGCAGCTCCCGTTGTAAGGGCTGAACTGGTAAGCGGCAAGGATGCAGAAGGCAAGGCCAGCCGCGAGTCCACCATTGTGCTGACGATCTCTGACGGCTCGGGCTCCGGCAGTCTGGGACTGGACGGTCAGATCGGACTCTCTGCCGCCGTGGAAAAGCCGGTGTCCTACAAAATGGCGGTTACTGACAGCATGATCGCTCCGGATGACAGTGAATACATCTATACCGGAACACTGGGCGGCGATTCCGTGTCCTGGCAGACGATAGCGCTGTACAGTGATACCCGCTATATCCACATCAAGCTTCTGGGTGCGGAGGGAAGCATTACCCTGAATGACCTGAAGCTTGCATACAGAATTTCCGATTGGGCGGGAAATATCGGCACCTCTGCTACAGCGGAGGTGGAGCCCGGCTATGCCATTGACGAAGTGGCGCCCACCGTCACCGCACCTCAGTTTACGATAACCTATGATGCCACTACGGCTTCTGTTACCGCAAGCTGGAGCGCATCCGACTACAACAAAGCAAACGGTATTGCAACCTACTACCAGTGGAGCGATACCAGACCCTCCGATTACAGCTCCGGCTGGCTCGAAGCAGGCAGCCAGAACGCGCTCTTCCTGTGGAACTGCGAGACCGTCACATTCACCGAAACCACGAATGCGACTCTGTGGGTCTACGCCGTGGATGCTTCCGGCAACAGAAGTGAGATGGTCTCTTCCAGCTGCGTTGTGGATGTTACGAAGGCATCCTCGGCCTTTGTACTGGAGAACGATCCTCAGATCCCCACAGATGCTCCGTGCATCTTGATCTCCACAAGCAGCAAAACCGTCGACGGGGTCACGCAGTACCCCTATGTTCGCGCTACGATCAGCTTCGATGGTCAGACCTACGTTGTGGTCCTGACTCCTCAGGAGGGCCCGTTCTATCTCTTCCCCGTTACCGGCACTGTGTACCGTGTGACTATGGACGGCGAGACTTATGAGTCTGCCACTGCGCTGACCGCTCAGGAATTCGATCAGATTTTGGGCGATTGGTACGGCGAAATCACTGTAAGCTTTGAGAGCGCCTATTATGACCTGACGCCTCTGGCGGATGGTGAGACAGATGGTTCTTACAGCGGCACGGAGGGCAATATCACCTTCCGGTATGCCCCCGCACTGGAGGGTGTTCACGGTGTTACTCTGAGTGATCTTGCTGATGCCGCCGGAACTCCTTTGGACGATTCTGCTGACAGCCATCTTTTCCACCGCACGCTTTCCGGTGTCTCCTTTGATGTTTCTATTGCTAATCTGATTTGCAGAGAATGGGGCCTCAGTGATGTAGACTTCGAGCGAAGCTTCGCTACCCTTATTAAGACTGACGGTGATGTGCCTGTTACTGTCGCTGTATTCCCGCTCTCTGCCAGCGCTGACCAGACCATCACACTGCCTGACATCGACTATGCTACCGGTGCATACCAGATTTCTGTGACTGTTACCTCCCGTGCAGGAAGTGTCAGCACAGAAACGTTTGAAACCGCGCTTGTGGTGGATAACGATGCACCTTCCCATGTTGGTGTTTGGGAGGCGACTATTACGCCCGGTATCTCTCTGGGCTATGCTCCCAGCGGCGTATATCTGGATGAAGACGGTATGCCGATCCTTACGCTGGAGCACTACTCCAGCAAAACATGGTTTGCGTATGACTTCTCCAGTTACACGATCCACAAAACCGGCGACAGAAAGAATAATCTTCCCATCGAAAACCTGACGCTCAGTATGGCCGGTCAGAAGGAGACTGTCCGCAGCGATACCTACACCACCGAGGTGTCCGGCATCTATAACTTCAGCTTCACAATTTCTGTGGACGATATGAGGCGGGAAGTGAATGGCCAAACCGTTGGCGGTATTCAGAAACTCTATATTTGGAATCCTGCAGTGCATACTTCCCGCGAAAAAGGTATCGTCACAAGTGAAGCCAGCTATACCTACACCAGTGGCAATTCTCTTGAGCATGATACCTGGACCTATGATGCGATTACCGGCATCGGTCTCAGCACACTGAATATGACGGAAGACGGCTATTACGCAATGGCGGAAGGCATTTGGCTCAAGCCCGGCAGCAATACCATCTGCTATCAGGTCGTCATGGAGAACGGACAGGAGTCTCCCGTGTATCAGCTGACGATCACAACGACCACCGGCACGCCCACTGCGATGCTGCATACGGAGGTCTGCGAGATCAAGAACGAACCCGGCTCCGGAAAGATCGCCGAGGCAGATGTGAGCCTTCAGAATGTGTTCTCTGCCAACGGAAGCTATGAGGTCTTCTATCTTACAAAAGAGGGATACGCAGTCATCGATAACACGCTCTACCGGTACGACGAGAGCGCCATGGAGGAAGCTTTCAAAAACGGTGACTTCAACGACAAGTATCCTGAGATCGTACCGAATTTTGATTCTTTCCGATTCTCAATGCGCTATTGGGACTACGTATTCTTTTCTGTTAAGGAAAGCGCTGTGGTCAGACTGAACTCGGAACGCTTCGAGACCTACAGCACTGAGGTAGACCCGTCTGTAACTGAGTGTGTTACCTATAAAGAGGGGTACTACAATGCCGGCGGCGCATTCCTTGTGGTGGATGAGAGCGGTGCCACTGTGCTCGTTTTCCCGCAGTTCACCATGGAGTCTGAGGATAACGAAATGGTTCCTGCCATCGAAGGCTACACCCCCCGATACACTCTGGATGACTATCTGGTCCGGTTTGTGGGCGGAGAAAACGGCCTTTGGAGCAATTCGCAGACCTATAACCGCAGCAGTGTGTATGCGAATGTCATCAACTGGCAGTATGTTGATGTGAACAAAAGTTCCATCGTGTTTACTGATTCTGAGACGGGCGCCGATGTACTTCGAACGGATATCCTTAATCCTGTGATGCCCAATGTAATAGGTTTTCAGGGCAGCTATATCAACGAAGACAGCGGCGAGATCAATGCCATTCTGACAGCTCCCGTAACAGAAAATTCTGCACTGGTTGGAACACAGGTCAGCCCGCTCACCGCGCGCATGGAACTGTATGACACCAACACAGATCGCGTGGTTACGGCATATCTGCGCGACTATAACGGTAATCAGCTTGATATTTACAGTATGACCTATAAGAGCGCCGTACCTACGGTGTACTATCAGGAGGACGGCGTTTACCTCTACTGGGGAACCTTTGTCCTGGTGGAAGGAGAAACGGATTTCGCCCCCGGCATTACACTCCCCATCTTTACGAACGGCACGTATTCCATCTCCTTTACGGACGCATGGGGCAACGAGTTTAAAGACATTCCCTTTGAGGTGACGGGTTTTGACGGACCTGAGGTGTCCGTCAGCACCACTGCAAAGACCGCTCAGCCCCTGACCGTGACAGTGAAGATCCCTGATGGCGCCAGCTACGACAGTGTGAATGTCACTGCGGATAAGGAAAGCGCCGTGATCAGTGGCAGCGGAACCGGCCTTGTGACTGTTACGCTGACCGAGAATGCCACGCTTACTATCGAATGGTCCGGCAACAGCAAAACAGTCACCATCTCCAATATTCTTCCCGCAGAGCCCACCGTGATCTGGAGCTTCGGCGAGGATATCGAGGAGTATAGGGGCGGTGATATCACGGCCTATGTGGTGGATGCGGGCGGAAACTGGGAGCTCGTCGATCCGCTGACCGGTGAGCTGCCTATGATTACTTTCACCGCCGGCGGCGCAACCTCCTACACCTTCGATTCCATCTCCAACGGCGAGATGCTCGGCGAAGATGTCTATCTGGATCTGGGCAGCTTTACTGTTACTCTTCCGGACGGACTGGTGCTGAGTGCACCCGCCGCCCCTGAAACATCCGAGCTGACGGACGAAACCGCGCCCAGCGTTCAGCTTGTGCCTTACGCAATGCAGAATTCTCTGGCGGTGGCGCGGGATATGACGCTGAAGATCGAGGAAATTCCGGAACTGGAGGATGGAGAAAGCGTATTCAGCATGCCGAATCCGGCACTGACTGCGTATGCTGGCTGCAATGTCTATACCGATCCCTTCACATTTGCCGAAGCGCTGGGCTGGGCAAGCCATTTCCGCTTCCGGATCGAGGTGCAGGATCTCAGCGCAGCGAAGATCATCATCAAGGACGGACTTTATGCCGATATTCCGGTCTATTCCGATGAGAGCGAATATGTGGAACATGTGACGCTGTCCGGCAGCACGCTGGACGTGTCCGGACCTGCACAGTTTACGGTCTTTGTCATTGACAGTTCCGATAACTGTGTGACGATTCCGCTGGATCTTTACAATATCGGTACAGCGCCTGTTCCCACGTATTCCAAGACCTATACCATGGTGGGGGAGGACAGCGCCATTCAGGTGATTCTTACCGCACCTGACGGCGGCACGGATCTTGCAGTTACCGCCGTTGACGGCGCTGCCGCATCCGAGGCGGTGTTTACCGAAAACGGAACTTACACCATCGGTTATACCTACCTCTATCAGGGGGAGCGCGTCAGCGGAACGCTGCGTGTCAATATCACGGAGATCGACAATGAGCCGCCGAGTCTTCTGAAGACCGAGTGGTCTGCCAATAAGACAAAGCAGGTCAATCAGGCGGTGACGGTCACGCTGACATTCAACAAGGATATTGCCCGCGTGCAGTCCACCCTTGCGGAAGTGCCGGATACGGTCGAAGTGCTGATCTCCGGAAACCGCGTCACCATCCGCTATAGTGACAACACCGAGGCGCTTTCTCTGTACTTCTACAGCATCAACGGCAAGTGCATAGAAACTCCCGTGGAGCTGGACAGTGTGACTAACATTGACCGCGATGCACCCAGGATCACCGTGTCCGAGCCAGAGCTGAGCCGCAACGGCAAGCAGGCGACCATCACCTTTACCGCCGATGAGACTGTCAGCTTCCGTGAGGGCAGCCGCGTGGGTACGAAATTCACTCGTATCGTTAAAGCAAACGGCACTTATAGCTATACCTTTACGGATACAGCGGGCAATTCGACCACCGTGGAGGTTACGGTGGATCAGCTGATCGATACACCTCTCACCATGCAGTTCAATACGATCGCTTCCGACACCGGCGCGGTCACTTCTCCTGACGAGCTGGGACAGATGCAGATCGGGGACATCTTCTATGTAAAGGTCAACCGCGACGCTACTATTTGCTTCAACCGAGAGATCTTTGCGGTTGAAGCAAATACCTGGACTGAACTGACGATGGGCAACGAGAGCGGCGGTGCCATCATGGCAACGGATAGCTTCGGCAACACGTTGAGCGCAGTTTTCACCAACATTATGTATCCCGATATCACGGCACCTTCGCTGGTGATCAAAGAGGATACCGTCCACATTTCTCTGAAGGATCTGTCCGGTCTCGAGGAGGTGCTTCTCGCCAACGCGGAAGCAGTGGACGACCGCGGCGGTGCAGTAACCGTAACCGTTGACTACGAGATTCCTGCAGCAGCCGGAACCTACGAGGTCACTTACACCGCAGCAGATGCTGCCGGAAACAAGGCGGAGATCGTTGGTAAGCTCCGGGTCTATGCAGAGGATATGCCCCTGATCTATATCAACGGAGAAATCGTTGAAAGGGATGCGATCTATATTGCGCAGTCCGGCAACGAACTGGTGCTGACAGTGGATATGAACGGTGAGCCTTATCGGGTCGTCTGGAAGAAGGGTATCAAGACCGTTGCCCAGATGAAGACCGGCGTTACCGAGATCGAACTGACGGAGGATTCTGTCGCGCTCCCGTTCTCCGGACAGTCCGGCTACTACACCATCTGTATTACCACTCAGAACCACGATCAGTACCGCGTGGTCATCTATGTAAAGTAACACCCATTCTGCACGCTCTCTCCGCCGATGTTCTCGGCGGAGAGAGCGGGAAAAGGAGAATGAACCATGAAAGGGATCAAGCGTTTGCTTGCAGTCATGCTGGCTGTCGTTCTGATGCTGGGGCTTCTCCCCGCTCAGGCACTGGCAGCGGAAATCAATGACCCGGGCTACCTTGAGATCAGTGACGGTTATCTTTCCGTCAAGGTCTCAAAGAAAAACGGCGGTTTCCTCATCGACACTGTTGAAGGAAACCAACTGAAAAAGTCGGATGACAACAAATTCCTGCTGTACCCCGACGATCATTTTGACACTTCTTACACCTCCTTCCGCGTCACCCGCGGCGGGGAAGTGCAGGACTATATTTTCGGACGCGATTACGGCTTCCTCGGCGCAAACAGCTCAGAAGTTGAGCTGACCGCCACGGATAACAGCATCGTCGCGGTCTGGAGTGTGGACGGACTGACTTTCACCCAGACGCTGACGCTTCTGGATCTGACTGCCAATCAGCACGGCATGGCGTTCATCACCTATGAGGTGGAAAATGCAGGTGAGGATGCCGAGGTTCAGGCGCGTGTCCTGATGGATACCGCTCTGGGCTATCAGGATTATGCCCTCTATGAGCTGACCCAGAGCAGCGGCGAGTATCTGACCGTTGAAAACGAGCAGATTCTGGGCGGCGATTCCTATGTCAGTTCTTTCTTCTGCTATGACGACGAGTATTCTCCCGCTGTGATGGCCTATACCGTCAATGCGACGGTCAATAACCGCCCCTGCCAGCCAACCAGAGTGGCATTTGGTCACTGGAACAACCTGGCATCGACGGTGTTTGACTTTACCGCTGACAGCTCACTCTATTTCACCAGTCAGCAGAACAAATACCTGACCGCTGACAGCGCTTATGCGCTGTATTACGATATGGGCACTGTGGTGCGCGGCGGAGAGGGCAGCGCCATCGGTACCTATTACGGTGTTTATTCCAACGCGAATGTTCCGGCGGAGGATCAGGTTGCCATTAACTTCGAGATGCCTGCCGCGCTGGAACTGAACGAAGAGGGGGGAGCGTACCGCTCTCTCCAGAGCGGGGATGCACCCGGAACCTTTACCATGAGCGTTAAGGTGACCAATATCTCCGCGAAGACCATCGAAACCCTTGCGGTGGCGATCTATCCGGAGGATGGATTGATCTCCTACTCCACCATGGGCGAGGAGAATCTTACGGCGACCTATTCCGACCCCTACTATGTCACCATCGAGAATCTGATTCCCGGCGAGGAGCGTCAGGTGAATATTAGCTTCAAGGCGGTTCCCCTGTCCGATACGCAGTATCGGAAGATTGCCGTTCGCTGCTTTGATATTCACGGAACCAACCTCCACCTGCTGGAAGAGAAGGTGCTTGGTGAACGGGACGCCTATGTTCTCTGCCCCGGTGCAGCCGGAGATTACCTGTCCTTCACCAGTGCAGCTCCCGGCGAGATCTATATTTCGGGAACACGCAGCCTGTTCCTGACCGGAACGAATTTTGCGCTTCTGCGCAACACCGCTGACTATCAGGTAGTGCTGCGTTCTCTGGAGGGCAGCCGGGATGTGATCGTTCCCAGCCGGAATGTGTTCGTTGACACCGATGCCAACACCATCGAGCTTGTTCTGGAGCAGGAGATGAGCGAGGGCACCTGGCAGGTGATCTTTGACTGGGTGGACAATACCAAACAGGATGCAACCGGCGAAGCGCTGCGCTTTGTCGTCAGCAGCAATCCCAGCTGCAAAAACGCTACCTATGGGATTTTGGTTATCGAGGAATCTTTCGATACGCCGAACAAGTACCGCCTTTTCGCCTACGCATCCGAAGAGGATTACGAGGCTGCGTTTGCTTACACCGATCCTATGGATCTCAATCTGATGGAATTTCGTGGAAGCTTCACGCTGACCTACGCCGCCGACGGCGAGACCATCATCGGCGCAAAGGCGACGGCGCTGGAGGGCGGCGATTCCATTAATATCAGCAACTGTCTGGATGTTGACAACGGTACGCTTGAGATCACGGTCAACGATCCCGGAACGGAGGATCAGGAGATCCTTGTTGACATTGACGGTGAGGTTTACACTACCGGAGCCCGCACCAAGGTCTGGAACGGTGTCTGCGCGCTGACTGCCATCGGCAACGGCACCATTCTCAGTAAGTACAACCAAATCGGTAAGCACGTGGACAGCACCGTGGACACCAGCGAAGCCAATATGGACACTATCATGCTCTGCTGGCCCGGCGCCGCCTCCGGCGCGCAGACGCTGGCGGGCATGGTCATGGAATTCCGCTATGCGGAGTTTGGCAGAATGTTCACCGAGAGCGAAAAGGCGGAGGGCGAGTCCAAATATGTCATCGCCTTCGGTGCGGAGATAAGTCCCGACTTCCTTGTGCCCAACACCTATGTGTACAACAAGGCGAACGAGGCGATCAGTGCCCCCGGCTATGAGCAGATGGCTCTGGCGCAAACCCCTTATCCTGCAAGCCAGATCCGCGATGTGAATGAGAGAAACCGCGAGGAGATCCGGAAGATCAAGGATTCCTCCAGCGGATCTTTGTCGCTGGCAGTTCACGACATTCTGTTCGGCGGCGGCTTTATCGGCTTTAATGTGACGGTAGATGTGGCTTTGCCCTCCTATATGGACGGAATGCCCGGTCTGGAAGGCAGCCTGAACATGAAGGTCATGGGCAGTGAGTGGGCGATGAACGTCAAGGGAAGCGCCGATTTCGCTGTCTTTGAGATGGAGGGGGAGCTGGGGCTTCGCAGCTATAACAGCATCCCCGTGCCCGATAAGCTGTATTTCTATATGGGTGGCGTGACACCCGGTGTCAATGTGGACTGCATGGGTATCTTCTGGATTCGTGGCGCGGGCGGCGGTGTCGATAAGATATACGAGACCATCTTCACTGCTTCCGTCCTTCCTCCGCTGACGCTGATGCTCAAGGGACAGGTTGCGCTGTTCAGTGTTCTATCCGCTACCGGCGAGCTGGCGCTGTCTGCCCGAGGATTCTCGGCGGGTATCTCCGATTTGGGCGTTGATGTGGGCGCAGGAGAGGTCAATGTTCTCGATTATCTGGGGATGGAGCTGTACTGGTATCCCAAGATCAAGTTCGGCGCATCCATCCAGTTGGATATTCTGGACATCATCTACGGAAACGGCTCTCTGCTCCTGCAGGAAACGGACAACGGCTTCTTCTGGGAGGGCTTTGCCACCGCCGGAGTAAAGGTTCCCGGTTACATCCCCTTTATCGCAAACATGAATATCGGCAGCGTGGATTTCGGCGTCAATCAGGAACGAATCTGGGGCGCTGCCCATGTGCTGAAGCTGGATGCGGGCATCACCTATTACTGGGGCGGCGATGTGGAATTTGCCTTCGGCAAGTATGACGCGCCGGAGCCCACCGTGAGTACCAGGTCGCTGTTCAGTACGCCTGTATACACCGATGAAAACGGCGATACCCTGTACATGGCGATGCTGGCCAGTACGCAGGGACTCAGCGATACCATCGTTCTCTCCAACGGAACAAAAACAGAGAACAGCTTCACGCTGGACAGCTCACTTGCAGGCATTGAGGACGCTATGGTGAGCGTGGAGTTCCCTGCAAATACGCTGACGGAGGCAAAAACCATCGCCGTCACCATCGGCGATCAACCCTATGAGCTGGTTTGGATGGATACCGCCAAGGCTGCCGATGACAGTGCCAATGCGGATGCCAACGCGATCATCACCTTTGACCGCGCTGCAAGAACGGCATCCGTCACCTTCTCAATCACGGAGAATTTCGGAAGCAAGGTCGTTATTTCCACACCCAACGCTGCCACTGTGAGCGTTTACGGTATGCCCCGCATGGCGGATCTTACGGGAATCACCGTCAGCAACGGCACCGCTTTCGTCGAGGGCGATCTGAGTCAGCTGGACGCTCTGACCATCTATGCGGACAACGGAAATGGTGAGCATTTCGTTCTGTACGAGGGTGCGCCTGAGGCGGCAGTCACGCTGGAATATCCCGCCAATATGCCCTCCGGAACCTACACCATCCGTGCTGTCGGTACCACCGAGGATCAGACGGCCAACCCCATCGTGGAGCAGACGGGCGTGACCTACACAAACCCCAACGCACCCTCCGCCCCCGGCAGAGTGTCCGCCTCACTCGGCGGTGACTATACCATTGATGTTCAGATTACCGCTCCTTCTGGAAGCTATGACGGTTATCTGGTCACCATCTACAACGCAGACGGCACTCCCACCATTTATCAGAACATGCTGATGGATAAAGATCTTTCCGTCCTCACCGTGGGCGGTCAGTATACCACCACTGTGGACGGAGAGACTATCACCTATGGCCTGGAAGCGGGCAAGCAGTATACGGTAGGTGTCAGCGCTTATACAATAATCGAGGAAGGCATTTATCTGCCGTCCCGTGAGGTCATAAGCACACTGACTATGACCAGGGCAGAAAAACCCAAAGTCACCCTGTCCGCTGAAAACGCGGTTTCGATCGATGGCATCCACTATGTGGGTTCTTCGGATGTGACGATCAATATCGATTCCGATGAAACGCTGAAAAACTGCAAATATATGGTGGATGACGGCGGCGATATCAATTCCGGCGACGATGACTGGACTGCACTGTCCGGCAATAGTATTGAACTGACAGACCTGAGCGAAGGCAGTCATAAGATCACCCTACGTGGTGAGGATGCACAGGGTGACGGCTTTGAAGTGATGTACACCTTTACTGTCCGAGCCACCGCTCCCGTGTTGATGCTCGCTTCTCCCTCCGCCGGCGAGTTCTACGGAGAAACCGTGGAAGTCAGCGGCATTACCGATCCGGGCGGAACAGTCTGTGTCCGGATCGGAAGCGGCAGTGTTCAGACCACTGTTGCAGATGACGAGGGACGATTTGCTCTCCGGGTGGCAATGGACACAGAATCGGCTTATCAGGAGCTGACCGTCTGGGCAGAGAACTTCCTTGGAAACGAGAGCCGCAAGCTGGTTCTCCCCCTGACCAACAGCCTGCTGGGCGCGGAGAATCTCGTCCCCGTCATTCTGGCAGACGGTCAGGAGATCACCAACATAACCACCGATCATAACGGCAAGCAGCTTGCACTCGGCTTCCGGGTCACCACGGAAGCAGGACGCACACAGATCATCACCATCAATCCCGACAGCGCTATGGCGAACCGGATCCTGTGGGATGTTATTCTGGTCGAAGGCGAAGCTTCCGTCAGTGAGGACGGCGTTCTTTCCGGCATTACGGAGAATACCAACGGCATGGTTCGCGCTCAAATAGATTCGCTCAGCGCAGGCACGGTCATTGGTGAACACCGAAATCTGTTGCGGCAGGATCTGGTGATGGAAGAAACCATCACAAAAATCTGGGATGGCGAACCCTTCAGTTTTACGATTTCCGCTACCGGTGCGGCTGAGGGCAGTACGATCACCTACAGCTCCGACGATCCTACCGTGGCAACCGTGGATGCCGCTACCGGACTGGTCACAGTTCTGCGGGCAGGTACGGTCACGATTACAGCCACCGCCTCCGCTGTAGATGACTATCTGCAGACCAGCGTGAGCTGCGTACTGACCGTGGGAAAGGCTGCACAGCCTTTGACCTTCGGAACGGAGAAAATCGTTGTAAAGGAAGATGTGGGAACCGTTCAGGTTACCGCCACCGGTGCTGTGGAGGGAAGTACGCTCACCTATTCTTCCAGCGATCCGTCCATTGCATCGATTGACAGCAATGGACTTGTCACCATCCACAAGGCAGGTACAGTTACAATTACTGCCACGGCTTCCGAGGTCGGCGATTATGCGGAGACCTCTGTCAGCGTAACGCTGGTGATTGAAAGTACCACACCTGAGACCAAGACCTATACCGTCACCTTCAACATGAACGGACACGGCGAGGCGATCGAGAGTCAGACCATCACCGAGGGCGGTAAGGCAGCCAAGCCTACCAATCCCACGGCTGACGGCTTCTCCTTCAGTGGTTGGTATACGGATGCCGGGTGCACGACAGTGTATGATTTCGATACCCCTGTGACTTCGGACATCACCCTGTATGCCAAGTGGACAGAGAATACAGTCCAGCCCGAGCCCGAGCCTCCCATCCCCGAGCCTCCCGTCCCCGAGCCTCCCATCCCGGGTGAACAACCGGAAGATCCTGAACAACCGTACGCCCCTGGTGAGGACGAACCTTGCGACGGTACGTTGTCGGGCGACTGCCCGGCTGCAAAGTTCACCGATGTGGACACCGGACACTGGTATCACGAGGCAGTGGATTACGTATTGAAAAACGGACTGATGAACGGAACCGGCAATGAAACCTTTGAACCCAATAGCACTACCACCCGCGCTCAGATCGTCACGATTCTGTGGCGTCTGGAGGGTAAGCCTGTGGTTAACTATCTGATGCAGTTTGAGGATGTGGCATCCGAAGACTGGTACACCGAGGCTGTTCGCTGGGCTGCATCCGAGAACATCGTAGACGGCTACGGCGATGGTAAGTTCGGTCCCAATGATCCGATTACCCGTCAGCAGATGGCGGCGATCCTGTACCGCTACTGCCAGTACAAGGGCATTGATGTGAGTGTGGGCGAGGATACCAACATACTCTCCTACGCCGATGCGTTCAGCATCAGCGAATGGGCAATTCCCGCCATGCAGTGGGCTTGCGGCTCCAGCATGATCCAGGGTGTTGCAGACGGTGACAGCATGAAGCTCGACCCGTCCGGCAGCGCAACCCGCGCCCAGATCGCCACCATTCTCTGGCGCTTCTGCCAAAATGTTCTGAAAAACTAACATACATAGAAGAGGGAGACATTTGTCTCCCTCTTCTATGTTAAGTACAGGCTGGCTTAAGAGTGGCAAGATGGTCACTTGCTGCGAAGCGGAGTATGAGCTTTTGATAAGTGTATTTGTCAGACTGTTATCAGTATGTCATGCTGTAGTGAGTATCTATTGAGGAGTTTGACAGTATCTATTTTGGTCACACACGCCAAGATCCGAGATCATACGATCTCGGGTCTTTTTTTAACGGATATCGCGGTACACCTTAGCGATGTAATTAATGTCAACGCCTGCGCGGTATAAACACCGGAGGTAGAACATTCTGAACATGACCCACAGAGAAAGCTGCCCTTGATAGCGCCGCCCGGAGGTAATGATCTGCCCCGGCAGCACGGTCAGGGGGATTTTTTTGCGTTTCATGCGGCGGGAAAATTCGTAATCCTCCATGATAGGGAGATCCGGGAAGCCGCCCTCGGATAAAAAAAGCTCCCGCGTGGCAAAAATGCCCTGATCGCCGAAGGCAATATGGGAGTGTTTCGCACGTCGGTTGGAAAAGTAGGTGTTGCAGCCCATAAAGGGTCCATCATAGTCAAACCCGATATGGAAGCACCCGAAGACCGTCCCCTGTGCTACCGCGTTTTTGATTTGGAGCCCTGCGTCCCGCGGCAGTCGGCTGTCGCAATGGGAAAAAAAGATGATATCGCCATCGCATTCCCACGCGGCGGCATTCATCTGCTTTGCACGCCCCTTGGGGCAGGAGAGCACGCGATAGGCATTGCCGATTTGGTCAATGGTGTCGTCGCTGCTGCCGCCGTCCGCAAAGATCACCTCGTCGATCCCCTCGACCATTTTCAGATTGTTAAGACAGCCGCCAATGGTGAGACTTTCATTGTAGATGGGGATAATGAGAGAAAGCTTCATGGTTTATGCTCCTATCCAAGAAAATTTCGGCGCATATAGTGGTCAAGAATATTGCGGAGAAAGGCTTCATCCAGATACTGTCCGATCTTGCGGAAGGTGTCAGCGTTGCTGATGGTTCTTCCGGGAGAGGAATACTCTACCATCGCCATAGCGCACCATGTGATGCCCCGGAGACATGTGGTGGAAAAATAGAGAGGCAGGCACTCGCGGATCTCGGAGGTATCAAAACGTCCCGCGACGGCGGCGACATATTTGTCAATAAACTCACGGATCTCGCCGGGAGTCAGGATCACATCGGTTTTCCAGAAGGTGGTGGTGGGAACAAGAAAATGTCCCAGATCCTGACTTGGTTCTGAGAGGAGCGGTTTCTCCCAGTCAATGAGATAGCTTTGTCCACTCTCGTTGATAAGAAAATTCCCGCTGTTGAGCTCGGTATTCACAATGCAGGGAGGCGTGGAGGCAGCGGAACGCAGTGGACGGCTGCCGATCTCGCGGATCATCTCTTCGATCAGACGGCAGACAGAGGGGACGGCATCGGTCCAGCGGAGGTAATGCTCCGCCATGGCAAGGCACTCCTCGTAAATGCTTACAAGTGGATATTCCGGACGGATGAGGGAGTTTTCTTCATCCACAGGGAGAGCATGGATATCCGCAAGGATCTCCGCAGCCGTACCCATGTCCGTTTCGTAGCGGAGTGTTCTACCGGGCAGCCACTCCATGACCAGGGCACCGCCGGGAAGGATAGCCTTGCTGCCGTCACAGAACAATGCCTTTGGGGTGCGTCCGCTGTTTTCCAATGCCTTCAGCGCGGAAAACTCATATCCGATCTGGTCGGCAAGGTGCATCTGGCTTCCTGTGTTGATTCGCAGCACCAGCTCTTTGCCGCTGACCGGGTGGGTGAATCTGTAATTCACATTGTATTCGCCCTGCCCCAGCGGCGAAAACGTCAGGGTGCTGTTTAAGGGCAGCTCCAGTGCGGAGAGAAAACTTTCGCTGTGGATATATTCCTGAAAAGCGGGGGATGAGATCATAATTTCACTCCCAATTCGTAAAACGTGCGCAGACAGTCTGCGGTGTGGCTGCGGTGTTTCCTTACCATGAGCCAAAGCTTGTGCAGATCCTTCGGAGTATCGGTGTCATTGCACAGCGGCGCGGCGCAGCAGGTCATCCCTGCCGCTTTGGCAGCAGCAATGGTGTTTTCAAAAACGGATGCGGTGCTGTACTGTTGGTTTTCAAATACAGCGGAGCAGGGGCGGTGCAGACCGATCAGATAATATCCGCCATCCGAGGTGGGACCCAGGGTCATGTCATGGGTTTTCAGCGCGGAAAAAGCGGCGTGGAGGTGTTCTGGAGTCAAAAGTGGAAGATCCGCGCCGATGAGGACACAGGCATCGTACCCCTGTGAGAGGACATGGCTCAGCGCGTTTGCCATTCGTGCGCCGAGATCCGAGCCTTCCTGAGGAAGGAAAGTGGTGTTCTGCGGAAAGATACTGGTCAATGCCTCTGTATCACCATCGGGGGTATAAGCGGTGAACAGTGCTGCATCTGTTTCGGCGCAGACAGAGGCGATATCCCGCAGGAAGGCGGTATGCAGCGCAGCGCACTGCTCGCCGCTGAGGAGGGGCATCAGCCTTGTCTTGGTTTTGCCTGGAATGGGAACACGGGTGAAGCAAATAATGGCTTTTTTCATGGCGGTCTTCCTTAAAAAACACGCTTTGCCCGGTTCCAAAGACTTTGGATACCCGTTAAAGCGGGCGTTTCATGGATGTCGAGCAGCTCGGTCAGAATGTGAACAGCACTCTCCACGCCGTTTCTTCGCAGCTGCCCGGTGCAGGAGGCGCAGTAGGTATAGATCCTTTGGTGGGAAAGCTTACGCAGGCTTTGGCTGAAGCCTTGTGCCAGCTCTGGTTCCTTTGCGGCGGCGCAGCCGCCCAGTCCGCAGCACTGCGTGCCCTCGATGGGGACTGCGTGTGGGAGGAAGTGCTGCAGTTGTTGAAATAACTGCTTCTCGTCCCGGTCCGGGCAGGGGAGGAAGACAGGTGCGGGTGATGTGTCGATCACCTTGTCAAATCCAAGCTCCCGCAATACTTCGTAGATGCTGACGATCTCTATATCGAGGTGTGCGCGGAGATACTGATAGCAATTTGGGCAGAGGACGATCAGCCGTTCAATGCCCGCCTTGCGCAGCCGCTCCCGCAGACCGTTTGATATACGCGTTTCGTCCGGTTCTAAACCCAGATCACCGACAGGCTTGCCGCAGCAGTCGTAAACTGCGCCGATACCGGCTTTGCGGAGAAGCTGTACCAGCGCATCGGTGGTTTTCGGGAAAAAGGAGGGGAAATTGCAGCCGGGGAAAAGGGCGGTCTTGCCGGACGCACCCCGGTAGTTTTTGAAGAGGTATTTTTTCTTTTCTGCGAGAAGCGCGCCGTAGCCGGACTCTGCAAGGGTGTCTCCGTTTGCATGGGTCTGCGCCCGCCGCAGGTTGAGAACGAGCTGCCGTCCGTCGATATGCTGCGGGCAGTTTCTTGTACAATCGCCGCAGAGAAAGCAGTGATAGGCAAGCTCCGGATGCCCGGCGAGGGCGGCAAGATCAAGGTCGTATTTTTGAAGAAACACGCAGTGTCTGGTGCAAAGACCGCAGTGGATGCAGTTTTCAGTCATGGGACGACTCCTTTTGACCAAGATAACGCCGCTTCAGCCACCAACCGAGGAGAAGGACCGTCAGCAGCAGAACGAGCGCCAGTGTGAGATACCCTGCTTTTCCACTTTCCACTGTCAAGCCGGCGGTGCCGACGGTAAAAAGAGCCACGCCGGGCGCCATGAACAGGAAGGTATACAGGCTGTAGGGCAGCAGGGGAATATCGGTGATGCCGTAGGCAAAGTTTTGCAGATTGTAAGGAAACAGGGGGACAAGGCGGGTGATGAGCAGAAGCAGAAAGGCGCTGTGTCCCGCTTCGTCAAAGAGAAATCTCCGCAGAAGTGCGTTTTTCAGCACGATGGGCTTGAGCCAGTCCCGCAGAAAGTAGCGTGAGGCGAGAAAGGCTGCGACAGCGCCCAGCGTAGTGGCGATAAGGCACAGCGCGCTTCCCAGCCACGGACCAAACAGCAGTCCCGCCAGTACCGCAAAGGTCACGCCGGGCAGTGCCAGCAGCACGCAGCCAACGATGGTGAGCAGCACATACAGCGCGGCAGCGGCGGCGAGGTTATCGGAAACGATGCCCTGCAGGAGAGTAAGGCTTTCTCCGCTGATCAGCTTCGACCATCCGAAAACCCGGTCCAGTACCCACATGAGTGCGAGGGCAAGCAGAAAGATCAGCGGCTTTATGTACTTACGCATTTTTGCTTTCGGACTTCTTAGCCATCTGGTGGTTCATCCAGATGCTGCGGATGATAGCGACCAGAATGGCGAGGGCGAACAGACAGAGCAGACCGGTGAACAGCAGCTTGGCGCCTCCAGTGAGCATACCGCCCACATAGGAGTAGACGATGCAGGCGGGGAGCTGACCAAGACCGGTGGCAAGGAAGAAGCCCCAGAACTTCATGGAGGTGAGTCCGGCGGCGTAGCTGACCAGATCGAAAGAGATGAAGGGAAGCAGACGTGCAACAATAATACTCTTTTTGCCGTATTTGTCAAAGAAACCGTCGATCTGGGCGAGGGCATTGCGGGTGCAGATCTTTTCCACCACATCACGTCCGAGGATGCGGGCAATGTAGAAGCACAGCACCGCGCCTGCCATGGAGGATGCCCATGAGAGGATGCAGCCCTGCCACCAGCCGAACAGGTTAGCGTTGGTAAGAGTGATAAAGAATGCGGGCAGAGGGGCGGCGATGGATTGGAAGATCATCAGCAGGGAGCTGACCAGCATTGCCCAGGGACCGTACTGGGCGACAAAGGCGCGCATGTCATCAAAATCGCCGGTTTGGAACATTTTCACCACGCCGTCCACCCATGCTTTGACGGTGGGGATCAGCAAGTAGCAGGCGAGGGCGGCAAGGGCGAGGACGATCAGAATGATTTTGCCTGTCCATTTGGTTTTCTTGGTTGCGGTGTTCATCGGTAATTCCTCCATAAATTATATATTTGCGTAAAGAATCGGATCAGAAAGGTCAAGACGGCAGGAGATCGTGTCGCCAACCTTGAGAGCGCAGGATTGATAATACGGCTTTTCCCACACGATGCCATCTGGCGCGGAAAATCGCACCCGTGTCACGCTGCCGCAAAACTGCACGGCGGTGACGGTGAGTAGGTAATTGCCCGACTCATGGGTCAGAAGACGGTCGCAGCGCAACAGGAGGTCATATCCGCCGTCGGGAACGTTGGCGGGGCAGGAAACTCCGGGGGCTGAGAAGACCCCCTGTGTGACGGTGCCGGGGATATACACCGCATCGCCAAAATAATCCGCTGCTGTCCGGTTGACCGGGTGGAGATAGATTTCTTCCGGTGTACCGTATTGCAGAATACGTCCCTCCGCCATCAGCGCCACCCGGTCGGAGAGGGAGAGCGCCTCCTCCTTGTCGTGGGTCACGAGAACGGTGGTCATGCCCAGTTCATCATGGAGGGAGCGCACCAGTGTGCGCATCTCCTGCCGCAGCGATTCGTCCAGAGCGGAAAAGGGTTCGTCCAGCAGAAGAAGCTTGGGCTTTGCCGCCAGTGCCCGGGCGAGAGCGACGCGCTGCTGCTGTCCGCCGGAGAGCTGGTTGATCCGCCGGTCGCCGTAGCCGTCGAGCTGTACCAGCTTCAGAAATTGCTTTGCTTCCGAAAGCCGCTGTGCTTTGGGGATACCCTGCATTTTTTGAGGGAATGCCACGTTTTCCGCAACGGTCATGTGGGGGAACAGGCGGAGATCCTGAAAGACCACAACGGTTCCACGACGGTGGGCGGGAAGGGAGGTAATGTCTTCATTACCCAGATAAATCGTGCCGCTGAGAGCGGGGAGAATGCCGGAAATAGTTTTGAGAAGCGTTGTTTTGCCGCAGCCGGACGCGCCCAGAAGGGAGATGAATTCGCCTTCCTTTACCGTGAGGGATACGTCTTTTAAGATCGGTTCCTTATCCAGATGGACGCAGAGATGATCAATGGAAAGCTTCATTTCAGACCTCCTTTCTGCAGTTTATGGATCGCCCACTCAAACAGGGCGAATACGGCGAGGGCTGAACCCACAAATGCCACCGAGTAGGCACTGGCAAGGGCGCGGTCGCCGCTTTGAATATACGGAACAAGGACGGTGGCAATGGTGCGTACACGCCCGCCGCCTACCAGAAGCGTGGTGAAATATTGACTGTAGGACAGGATAAAGCCCATGCTCATGGATGAGAGTATTCCGGGCAGCAGAGGGTGAAAGCTGCCGTAAAAAAACGCGCGCAGGGGCGGAGCGCCGAGAACGGCGGCCTGTTCCTCCAGCCTGCCGCCGATGGCCCGCGTCATATCGGACATAATGGTGATACAGTATGGCACGGCGGCGACCAGATGGACAAGGATGATGCCGGGGATGGTATCGGTGAGTCCCAGACGGATCAGCACCACCTGAATGCCCATGGTGAATACTGTCCCCGGGATAAGAAGCGGAAGAAGGCTTCCAAACCGGATCAGTATTTTTCCGGGAATGTCGTACAGCTCGGCGGCACGGGCGGTCAGAATACCGATCACCGTTCCCAGAATGGCAACTGAGCCGGCGATGGACATGCTGTTTCCCATCAGCCGGAAAAGACCGCCCGAGCCGAAGAGAAGCTCATTCCATGTGCGCAGCAGATAGCTTTCCGGCAGAAGTCCGGGCCACGGCCAGCGGCCTGTGAAGCTCCAGAGAAGGATGACGCCCATGGGAAGCAGAATGCAGAGTACGGTAACCGACAGCACGAGGGAGAGAAAGCCACGGCGGGTCATATTACTTCACCTCCCAGCTTTTTCACCAGCCGCCGTGTCAGGATCAGGTACAGCAGGGCGGTGGCGCAGGAAATAACCAGAATAACGGCGTTTGCCGCCATAGCGTAAGGGCGGTGCAGCAGGTCGGGACTGGAGAATTCCAGATATGCCAGAACGGGGAGAGCCTTGGGCAGTGTGGGTCCCAGAAGAGCGGGCAGCTCGTAGCCGCCAAAGGCAAAGATAAAGATGATGAGAAAGGCGTTTAAGATGGATGGCATAGTAAGAGGCAGTGTCACTTGAAAGAAGCTGCGCAGGGGGGGAGCACCAAGGTTTTCCGCCGCCTGCCCCAGTGTGTCGCTGATGCTTGACATTAGCGCAAGGACGAAATACGCCACAAAGGGGATCTCTTTCCAGAGGTAGGCGAGGATCACGCCCAGGAAGCTCTCGGTATAGAGAAGCCGGGGAAACTGTGCGAAGTCCGAGATCAGCCCGAGTGCATATGCGCAGCGGGCGAGAAGTCCCGTCTGGGAAAGGATCGTCACAACAAAAACTGCCACCACCATATGGGGAACAAGGATGGGGAGACGGATGATGTGCAGGACTGTGGAATTTGTTTTTTTCAGCGCGATCAGCGCGGCGGCGATCAAAACGCCCAGCGCTGCCGCTATAAAAGCCGAAACAAAGGCGAGGTACAGGCTGACGGAGAGCGAGCGCAGAAAGTCGGTGTTGGCAAAAATATCAGCGAAATAGGCGGTGGTAAGCTGCGTCAGACCGAAGGCGGGGATATACCCCAGACTTTGCAGCAGAACGATAACCGCCGCCGCCAGAACCAGTCCGGTCAGGCAGAAAAACGGCAGCAGCAGAAGCAGAGCAGTCCTTTTTTTTCTCATAAAGCTCCCCTAAAATACGCCGTATAGCGGGGCATACTAAGTCGGATCGTAGC
>JAZOBV010000048.1:0-22280 GCA_045596145.1 Candidatus Pelethomonas sp. | reverse complement strand
TAAGGGGTGTCCCCTTAACGGTTTTTGGTGACTTTTGTCCGCACAAAAGTCACCCGTCGGAGACAGACACCAGCTATCAATTAGATGATGCTATCTCTGCTGCTTCGCAGCACGGTAAATTCTAAAATGTCATATAAACAACAATTTATGTTCCTACGTTCCACCCTCAAAATTATTGTTTTATTATAATCAATTATTGACAAACAATAATTCCCGTGCTATCCTTATACCAAGAGAATTATTAAAAAACAATAACAGGAGGGTTCATTATGGGTACTCTTTCACGAAAAACTCTGCTCTCAGCCGCCATTTCGGTGCTGTTTCTGATTTTCTGCGTTGTTTTCGCCGCATCCGGCGGCTTGACGGCACTGGCGCTCCCCTTCACCCTGCTGGGCAAGGGTCTCCGGCTGCTCAGCCTGTCCGGCACCGTTGGCAACATTGCCGCCATCATCCTGTATCTCGCGGTCGCCCTGCTCCCCCTCCTCTTCAAGCTTCGCAAAAGCTGGAACACGGAGGATGTTCTTCTCGTTGTTTGCTCCGCCCTGCTGCTCTACGTGGTCTACTACATGATCAATCCCGCCCTGCGGCCTATGATCCTGCAAAACAGCGTGGGCGATCTGATCCTCTCCGGCGTAGTGTACAGTACACTGCTGAGCTGGGCGGTCATCAAGCTTCTCCAGCGGTGCGACAGCATGGAAAACACAGATATCTTTCGCGCGCTGCAAATATTCCTCGCCATTTGCGCCGCCGAGTTTGGTCTGGCGATTGCCGCGGAATTGGCAGCCTGCCGCGCGGATATCGCCGCCATCAGCGCCGCCAACACCATGCCCGGGCTGGATCTTACCCCCACCTTCACCTTTGTGTACCTCGACTTTGGGGTCACAGCGCTGGAATATGGTCTGGTGATCCGTATGCTGCTGCTTGCAATAAAGCTTCTCCGTGAGCTGAGCACGGACGCATACAGCAGCGCCTGCGCTGAGACATCGGAAATCTTGTCGCTCTGGTGCCGCCGCTCTCTGATCCTTGTGACCGCCGCCTGCTCGGCGCTCCAGATCGCCCAGCTTCTCTTCACGCCGTCGCTCCATGATATCGCGGTCAATTTCCGTCTTCCCGCTATGAGCATGGCGATCGCCTTCGCTCTGCTGGCGCTGACCCGCCTGCTCCGCCAGGGCAGGAGCATCAAGGAAGACAACGACCTCTTTATCTAAAGGGGGATCGCGATGGCTATTATTACACATCTGGATGAAATACTCCGCAGCCGCAATATCACGTCCAAGGAGCTTTGCCAGAAAATCGGCATCACGGAGGCAAATCTCTCCATTCTGCGCAGCGGCAAGGCAAAGGGCATTCGCTTCGGCACCATCAACAAGATCTGCTACTACCTGCAATGCGATGTAGGCGATATTTTGAAATTCGACGGTAAGCTTGATGAGGAGGATGACGATGAATAAACGTTTCATGTTCTTGCTTTTGTCCCTTACTTTCCTGCTGACCGGCTGCCGGCTGGCACAGCCGGAGAGCGGCAGTTACACAGAGTCCGACCGTCTGGTAGGCGTGTTCGTTACCACCGAGTATCTGGACCTTTTCCACACGGACGAATGGCTGCAGGACAACGCCGGCAGCCTTGTGGACGGCGGAACGGTCACGATCCCGAACACCAACGCCTACCAAGGGCGCATTTACGCCCAGCCTGTGGAGGAAACCGTGACCAACAGCTCCGGCGAAACCCACACCACCCGCAGCTACGAATTTCCGGAGCTTAATGGCATGGTGCTGGCAGGTTACCGGATCACAGAAGGCGACCATACCTACCAATCCCTCGACGTCGGCGAGGGGATCTGCGAGGTCCACAACGCCGTCCGCGCGCTGAACGAGGAAACTGTCTATGAGCTCACGGGAACGATTTTTGTTGCTTGCAACACCGGCAGCGTCATTTTCTATCTCAACCCGGTGTATCAAACCTCCTCGGGTGAGGTCTATGTGGTTTCCGGCAGCGGATTGCAGTTCGACTCCTCACTGGGTGGCGAGGCATCCCAGTCCGTTTCCGACTCCGTGACCACAACGGAAAACGGAGAGTCGAAGACCTCCTCCACCAAAATCGAGGTTAAAATGCGCTGCATTGAGCTGGCAGACAAAATCATTCTGATCCAGATGGACAGCAGCAACAATGAACTTGCCAGAGCGGAATTTCTCCCCGGCAAAATGCCGGAGGAATTTACTCCCTTGGAAAACACGGCATATCTGATCATCGAGGAGCACCGGGAAAGCGGCGTTTACCGCTCGCTGCACCAGAGTACAGACGATTACATCGAGATTTTCTATTCCCTTGACGACAGCCTGTGCTTACCCCAGCGCACCACTGTCAACTGGAAAAAGTAAAAAGCGGGCGTGCTGCATTCATAGCAGCACGCCCTTCTGTTTACTTTATGCAACGATATCGTTATCCCTAAACTGCAGGGAGTAGAGATCCTTATAGGTGCCGCCCGCAGCCATCAGCTCCTCATGGGTGCCGCGCTCGGTCACGCAGCCGTTCATGACCACCGCAATCTCGTCCGCATTGCGGATGGTAGACAGGCGGTGCGCCACCACCAGCGTAGTGCGGCCCTTGCACAGCTCATCCAGAGTCTGCTGGATCAGAACCTCGGTAGTGTTGTCCAGCGCGCTGGTGGCTTCGTCCAGGATCAGAATGGCGGGGTCCTTCAAGAATACGCGGGCAATGGAAAGGCGCTGCTTCTGACCGCCGGAGAGCTTCACGCCGCGCTCACCGATCTCGGTATCATAGCCCTTTTCCAGCGTCATCACATAGTCATGGATGTTGGCACGCTTGGCAGCCTCGATCACTTCCTCCTCGGTGGCATCGGGTCGGCCGTAGAGAAAATTGGCACGAATGGGACCAACAAACAGGAACACATCCTGCTGCACGATACCGATATTGCGGCGAATGGAGTCCAGCGTCAGAGATCGGATATCCTTGCCGTCAATAAAGATGGCACCGTCGCCCTCCTCCAGCTTGTAGAAATTGGGCAGAAGGTGACACAGGGTGGTCTTACCGCCACCGGAGGGACCCACCAGTGCCAGCTTGCGCCCCTTTTCCAGACGCAGATCTACATTTCTGAGAACCTCCTTGGACTCATCATAGGCGTAGCTGACGTTCTTGAACTCGATCACACCCTCAACGTCCTTCAGCTCGACAGCGTCGGCGGCCTCGACCTCCGGCTCCTCGTCCATGATCTCCAGGAAGCGTTTGAAGCCGCTGACACCGTTCTGGAACTGCTCCATAAAGCCGATCAGCGTATTGACGGGATTGATAAAGAGGTTCACGGAAACGATAAAGGTGGAGTAATCAGCAAAATTGATGCGTCCGGCATACAGGAACAGACCGCCGGCGATCAAAATCACAACATTGAAAATGTCCGTTACGAACAGCGTGGAGGAGTGGAACTTCGCCATAGCGCTGTAGGCGCTGCGGGACGCGTTAACAAACTGGTCGTTGCCCACCTCGAATTTCTCCAGCTCGCGGTCAGCGTTGGTGTACGCCTTGGTGACGCGGATACCGGTGACGCTGCTCTCAATAGCGGCGTTGATCGTGGCGTTGCTCTTGCGGCGGGCATCGAACGCCTTACTCATTGCCTTGCGGAAATACAGCGTGACAACAACAAGAACAGGAACGCACGCGAAGATGATCAGCGTCAGGATCCAGTCAATGCTGAACAGGTAGCAGAAGGACAGCACGATCATCACAGAGCTGATAAGCAGGTTCTCGGGACCGTGATGCGCCAGCTCGCAGACCTCGAAGAGGTCGCTGGTGATGCGGGTCATGATTCGTCCGGTCTCATGGTTGTCGTAAAAGCTGAAAGGAAGCTTCTGCAGATGGCTGAACAGGTCTAAACGCATCTGGGACTGCATACCAACACCGATCAGATGACCGTAATACTGCACGAAGTAGCGCAGCAGCATACGAACGATATAGAGCACCAGCACCACAGCACCGGCGGCGACAATGGTGGAGTACATCTTCTGCGGAATGTAGATATTGAGCATATTCCGCGTAACCACAGGATACACCATGCCGATGACGGAGATCAGCAGGGATGCCAGCAGATCCAAAATCAGCATCTGTTTATGGGGCTTGTAGTAGCTTAAAAATCGCTTGAGCATAGGTTGTTCCTCTTTCTTCCATGAAACTCAATAAAACCGCTGCGAAAATTTCCGCAGCGGTTTTATTATAGCATTATTTGATTGGAAAAATCAACCCTTGACGCCACCGCTGGTCAGACCGGAAACCAGATGCTTTTCAATGCACATGAACAGGATGACGACGGGCAGGATGGCAAACAGGGATGCCGCGAACAGGTACTGCCACTCGATCATGTTATAGCCATTAAAGATGTTGATACCAACGGTCAAAGGCTTCAGTTCCTCGGTGGAGATGAGGCACAGCGCCACGGTGTATTCGTTCCACGCGTTGATGAAAATGAAGATCAGCGTGGTGACGATACCGGGAGCTGCAACGGGCAGCAGGACCTTAAACATAGCCTGCAGACGGTTACAGCCGTCGATGGTCGCCGCCTGTTCCATTTCAGCAGAGATGGTGATAAACGTTCCGCGCAGCAGCCAGATGGTAAATGCCTGGTTGAACGCCGCGTTGATAAAGATCAGACCCCAGATGGTATCGGTCAGACCAAAAGCTGCGAGAACCTTGTAAATACCGATCAGCAGAACCACGGGGGCGAACATCTGGGAAACAATAACAAAGCCCAGAAACGCGGTCTGACCCTTGAACTTCATGCGGGCAAGGGCATAAGCGGCAGGAATGCCGCAGACGATAGCGATCAGCGTAGAGCCGCCGGCAACCAGCACAGAGTTGAGCATGTACTGCCCCATGGGCGCTCTTGTCCAGATCTCCACAAAGTTGGACCACAGCGCTTCAACGGGAAGAATTGTGCCGTTCATGGCGAAGATCTCAGCGCGGCTCTTGAGAGCGGTACAGAACATCACGAAGTAAGGATAGAGAATGAGCATGCAGATGTCAAACACCACGAAATAGAGCAGGAACTTCAATGCGAGATCCTTGGGACTCAGTGGCTTGAGGGTTCTCTTTTCAGTCACGATCATTCATCTCCTTTCTTCAGAGTGGAGACCATGTACACACTGGCGCAGGCAAGCAGGATCAGGAATCCGATCACAGAAACCGCGGCAGCTTCGCCGGGTCTTCCGTTATAGAAATTCAGCTTATACAGGTATGTAACCAGTGTATCTGTCTTGTAAGCGGGGTCGCCCTTGGTGATGGTCCAGATAATGGGGAAGGAGTTAAAAACGTAGATGATGTTCAGAACAGTGGCAACGGTCAGACTGGGCTTGACCAGAGGCAGCGTCAGATTGAACAGCTTCTGCCAGTAGTTGGCGCCGTCCACAGTAGCCGCCTCATACAGGGAAGCGTCGATGCTCTGCAGACCGGACAGTGCGGTGAAGCAGACGAAGGGGATCGTAACGAAAATACCGCAGGCGATCTCCCACGCGAAGAACGCCTCGGGGGTGGGCGTCCAGTCGATATTCTGCTGGATGATTCCAAATGTCTTCAAAAGAGTGTTCAGTGCGCCGTAGTCCTTGTTGATGATGAAGCTCCAGACACTTGCCTGAATGACCAGCGTGGTCGCCCAGGGGAAAACCACGATAGCGCGGGCGATCTTGCGCCCCTTGAACTCATTGTTGAGGAGCAGCGCCAGAATAAAGCCCAGCACAGTAGACAACACGACGACCAGAATCGTCCAAACGATGGTGTTTAGGAACACACGGCCAATTTCCGGATTATCCAGCACGCCGGCAAAATTCTTGAGTCCGCCGAAACCGCGGATCACGCCAAACTTGTTGACATCACCGAAAGCCGTGGCAAACACATAAAAGATGGGGACGATGATAAAGACGCTCATCAGGATCAGACTGGGTGCGATCCAGATATATGGCTCAGCCTTGCGGAAAATGCGTTTTCTCTCAGCGGCACGCTTGGCAGCCTCCGCCTCCTTTGCGAGATCCACAGTCTGAGCGGAGGTTTTTTCCAGATTTTTATTGCTCACAGAGGTCCCTCCTTAGTTTTTAATCAGTTCAGCTGATATCCAGCCGTTTTCAAAATGCGCTTTCAAAGCACCACTTTGAAAGCAGCTGAATTACAAGATGGACCGGGCCAAAACGACCCGGCCCATCTGTATCGTGCCTTTTATAAAGCTTTTAAGCAGAGATTACTTGCCGGTGATCTGAGCCTGCAGAGCATCCAGCAGCTCCTGAACGTCGCCGCCCAGCAGAGCCTGCTGCTGAACGTTGATAACGCCCTGCTTAACATCTGCCCACTCAGCCTTAGCGGTGGGATAGAAGTTGGAGGAACCAACGATCTCGATCCATGCAGCCAGGCTGGGATCAGCCTTAGCCATGATCTCACCGCCGGCGGTGGTGGCGGGCAGGAAGCCCTCCATCAGAACCCAGTCGGAATAACGGGCATCCTCATAGAAGAAATCGAAGAAGGTCTTGATAGCTTCCAGCTCAGCCTTGGAGTAGTCGTTATCGAAGCACATGAAGCGGTCCATAACGCCCTGAGAAATGGAAGTGCCGGTGTTGGTGGGGATAGAAGCAACGCCGTAGTTGACGGTGTAGCCGCCCTCAGCGCAGTAGGTGGGGATGGAGTTGGGTCCGATCATCATAGCGACCTTGCCGGCACCGAACATATCCTGGTTGGCGTAGCGGGTTTCGGTAGCGGGGTCAGAGTTGGTCAGACCGTTGTTGATCATGTCGATGATGAACTCAATAGCCTCAACGTTCTCGGCGCTGTTCAGAGTCCAGTTGCCGTTAGCGTCGGTAAAGTCACCGCCGTTGTTCCAGATGTAGTAAGCGAAGCATGCCTGACCCTCATCGGTGGTCATGTCAACGCCCCAGGGATAGATGCTGGAATCGTAAGCCTTGATCTTCTCGCAGACATCGACCAGCTCGTCCCAGGTGGTGGGAACTTCGCAGCCGGCAGCGGTGAGGATGTCCTTGTTGTAGTACATGGCACGGGCGGAAGCCAGATCGGGCACTGCCCAAACGGTGCCGTCAACCACGGACTGATCCAGGAAGGACTGATAGAACTTTGCGTAGGTCTCCTTGGAGATGTACTCCTCTGCGGGCAGCAGCAGACCCTCAGCCTGATAGTCGGCGAAAACGTCGATGTTCAGAATGTCGGGAGCCTGGTTGTTGCCGATGCGGGTGTTGACCACGGTGTAGATATCGTTCCAGGAAACGACATCGACGACCAGGTCGATGTTGGTGTTGGCAGCCTCAAAGTCAGCCTCAAAGGTCTTCCACCAGTCAGCGGTGTTCTGACCGTACTGAGCAGCGATGACGTTCAGGGTGACTTCCTCGTCGGAGCCGCCGTTGCCGCAGGCAACCAGACCCATAACCATGGTCAGAGCCAGCAGCAGTGCAAAAAACTTCTTCATCTGATGTACTCCTCTTTTCGAATGATTTGTGAAGGGTGAGCCCTTCACTTCTGTAATTTCCGTTTTACGAATAGAAACCCGCAAAAATCGGCTTTACATACAAATTATACCGATTACGCTTTCCAAATAATAGGGTAAAACGTGCATATTATAGAAAAATCGTACGCAAAATGAAAAATCCGGCGATTTTTACTAAAACTGGAAACGTTACCGCGTTTTCATCCGCCCCGCGTTCTTGCGAAACGCGCTGGGTGTCATACCGGTAACGGAGCGGAACACCTTGGTAAAATAGTTATAGTCACTGATTCCTGCCGCCTCCGCGATCTCAGAGACCGGCTGATTTCCCTGCAGCAAAAGTTTCTTTGCGGCATCCACTCTCCGGTTGGCAATGAGCCACGAGAGGTTGTTTCCGCCGGAAAGCTCCTTAGCAAGCAGGCAAAGCTTCGTTCTGCCGATGCCAAGCTCCGACGAGATCCGCTTCAGCGACAGTTTTTCCGTATAATGCTCATCCAGATAGGTTTCAAGCTTTTGCGCATCAGTCAGTTCCAGAGTCTGGATCATACCCTTTAGCTGAATAAAGGTGGAAAACGCCTCCAGAATATCCGTGTAGGCCGCGATTTCTTCCTTTGTGTATTGCCGAAACTGAAAGAATGCTTTTTTCAGCTCCTCTCTGTCCCCGGGATACCAGTCAAGCGTCCGTTCGGTAAAGCTCCACTGCTCCTCAATGGGGGTACTGTCCAGTAATTGACCAAAGACCAGATACGCCACCGGCTCGCCGCCGAAATGAATGGGCAGGATCGTTTCGCATATACCGGCATGGCAGCGGTAGGAGTAAGGCTGCACCTGCGTGCCGCATCTGTGTACAGCGCGGCTGTCACACTCCTCACAGCGCCGGTGACCTTCCGCGCATGCGTTGATCAGCGCGCAAAAGGGCGCGTGATCGTCGTTTAGACAGATATCCTTTCCATTCATATCAAAAACATTGGCACGGATCCCCGTAAGTGTATGAAGGCTGGTGATCAGCTGCAGGATCCGTTCATGGTCAAATACAATATTCATCCCGACACCCCTCCTTATAGTTTCAGCTTTATCATACCATAAATCGCATTTTAATAAAAGGCATAAACGAAAAGCAATGACACCTTGCCATACCGGCGCACGATAGAGTATAATAAGAGAAAAAAGGAGGAAACGGTATGGCCTTCACACCCTACACACTGAAGAAACCGCTGGATATCCGCGAGCTTTACAGTGTACACTATTTTGAATATACCAGCAGCTATGCCTTTTCCGGTGAAGCCCACGATTTTTGGGAGCTTTTATATGTGGACAAGGGAACGATCCGTGTCCGGCGGGACGACCAGAGTCTTGACCTCACCCGTGGGGAGATGATCTTCCACGCGCCCGGTGAATTTCACGCCCTGCGCGCCAACGGCGTAGTCGCGCCAAACCTGATCGTTGTGAGCTTCCGGTGCGACAGTCCCGCCATGGAGTTTTTTCGGGGGCGTGTCACATCCACCGGCGCGGAGGAGCGGGTGCTGCTTGCCAAAATCGTCAGCGAGAGCCGCCGTATCTTCTCCACTCCGCTGAATGACCCGACAATACACACTCTGATTCGCCGCGAAAGTGTCCCCTTTGGCAGCGAGCAGCTTCTTTCCTCCGCCGCTGAGGAACTGCTGATCCGGCTCATTCGCCGGGGTGACGCACTCCCTGCCGGAAAAGGAAAAAAGGGCTACGCCCGGGAGACCATCAGCGATATCGTGACCTATCTGGAGCAGCGGCTGGATCAGCCGTTGTCCCTCAGCCAGATCTGCCGGGACAATCTGGTGGGACGCGCCCAGTTGGAACACGATTTCCATGAGCAGACCGGCGGCGGCGTGATCGACTATTTCAACAAAATGAAGATCCGCGCGGCAAAAGAGATGATTCGTGAGGGGCGCCTCAACTTTACCCAGATCGCCGCCCGACTGGGATTTCAGTCCGTACACTATTTTTCCCGCCGGTTCAAGCTCACCACCGGCATGTCTCCCAGTGAATATGCGGAGAGCGTGAAGATGCTTTCTGATGCCGCCCTTGTTTTGGAAGACGATAGTGCAAACAATATGTAAAATTGTCTATTTCCATTTTTCAGTGCATTGATTACAATGAATACATAAATCTAAACAGTGAGGAGTGCTTATCATGGCAATTTTAGTCACCGGCGGCGCCGGCTACATCGGCAGCCACACCTGCGTGGAGCTTCTGGATGCGGGCTACGAGATCATCGTGGTGGATAACCTCGCCAATTCCAGTGAGGAGTCCCTGCGCCGCGTGGAAAAGATCACCGGCAAGACCGTTCCCTTCGTGAAGGCAGACCTGTGCGACGGCGAAGCAACACGCGCCATCTTCGAGAAGTATCCGAACATCGATGCCGTGATCCATTTCGCCGGACTGAAAGCGGTGGGCGAGAGTGTCCGCAAGCCGCTGGAGTACTACACCAACAATCTGGTCAGCACTCTGACGCTTCTGAACGTGATGCGTGAGTTCGGTGTGAAGAACTTTGTCTTCTCCTCCTCCGCCACGGTCTACGGCGATCCCGCCAGCGTGCCCATCCGCGAGGACTTCCCCACCGGAGGCACCACCAACCCCTACGGCACCACCAAGCTGTTCCTTGAAAAGGTTCTGATCGACTACTGCGCTGCCGCTCCCGAGCTGAACGTGGCGATCCTGCGCTACTTCAACCCCATCGGCGCCCATGAGAGCGGTCTGATCGGCGAGGATCCCAACGGCATCCCCAACAATCTGGTGCCTTATATCGCTCAGGTCGCTGTCGGCAAGCTGGAGAAGCTCCATGTGTACGGCGACGACTACCCCACCCCCGACGGCACCGGCGTGCGCGATTATATCCACGTTGTGGATCTTGCCAAGGGTCACGTCGCCGCGGTGAAAAAGCTTGCCACCAACTGCGGACTCTTCATCGTCAACCTCGGCACCGGCAAGGGCTACAGCGTTCTGGACGTTCTCCACGCCTACGAAAAGGCCTGCGGCAAGACTCTGCCCTACACCGTTGATCCCCGCCGCGAGGGCGATATCGCCGAGTGCTACGCTGAGCCGAAGAAGGCCCGTGAGGAGATGGACTGGGAGGCAAAGCTCGGCATTGAGGAGATGTGCGCTTCCAGCTGGAAGTGGCAGTCCGGCAACCCCAACGGGTACAAGAACTGATCCCCACCTTATACTATATAGAGGAGAATTGATTATGAACAAGCCTGTTTTGGTCGTTATGGCAGCCGGCATGGGCAGCCGCTACGGCGGTCTCAAGCAGATCGACCCCGTGGGCAATCACGGTCAGCTTATCATCGACTATTCCATCTATGACGCTATGCGCGCCGGCTTCGAAACTGTGGTCTTCGTCATCAAGCACGAGATCGAGGAGACCTTCAAGTCCGCTATCGGCGACCGTCTGAGCAAGGTCATCAATGTGAAGTACGCCTACCAGGAGCTTACCGATCTCCCCGAGGGCTATTCCGTCCCCGAGGGACGCGTAAAACCCTTTGGCACTGCCCACGCCATTCTCGCCGCCCGCAAGGTGGTGGACGGTCCCTTCGCCGTTGTCAATGCTGACGACTACTACGGTCCCGAGGGCTTCAAGGCGATCTACGATTACCTCAGCACCCATCCCGACACCCCCGGCTGCTATGAGTTCGCCATGGTTGGATACAACCTGCGCAGCACTATCACCGAGCACGGCAGCGTTGCCCGCGGTGTATGTGAGGAGGATGAGAATCATTACCTCACCCGCGTCACTGAGCGCACCTGCATCGAGAAGGACGGTGACGATGCCCGCTTCACCGAGGACGGCGGCGCAACCTGGACCGCGCTCCCCGGCGACACCATCGTTTCTCTGAACCTGTGGGGTCTGACCCGCGGCTTTATCGACGAGGCAGAGCGCCGCTTCCCCGCTTTTCTGGACAAGACCATCGCAGAAAACCCCCTGAAGGGCGAATTCTTCCTGCCCAGCGTCATCAGCGAGCTGATCGGCGAGGGCAAGGCCCGCGCCAAGGTCCTGCGCTCTGCCGACAAGTGGTACGGTGTCACCTATCAGGCGGATAAGCCCGTCGTGGTCGCCGCCATTGCCGAGAAGACCGCCGCAGGCGTGTATCCTGACAATCTCTGGGAGGGCAAGTAAGATGTCTGCTGCTGAAAATCGTCTGAGCGAAGTTCTGGAAGCCTTTGACTTTGGCGCTCCCGTTGTCGGCGCTATGCGCTACGGCTGCGGCCACATCAACGACACCTTCTGCGTCCACACCCAGCCTGCCGACTACGCCTGCCGCTGCTTCATCCTGCAGCGCATGAGCTCCGCCGCCTTCAAGCGTCCCGACCAGCTGATGAGCAACATCATTGGCGTTACCGAGTTCCTCGGCAGGAAGATCACTGCCGCCGGCGGTGACCGCAGCCGCGAAGCGATGGAGGTCATCCGTCCCAAGAACGGCGAGCCCTATTATACCGACAGTGAGGGCGGCGCATGGCGCGTCTATCCCTTCATCAAGGATATCTACTGCTACCAGACCGCCGAAACTCCCGAGCTGTTTGCCGCTTCCGGCCGCGCCTTTGGCCGCTTCCAGAAGATGCTGGACGGCTACGATGCCTCCACCCTCTTTGAGACCATTCCCAATTTCCACAACACCGAGGATCGTCTTGCCAAGCTGAAGGCCGCCATCGAAGCCGACAGCATGGACCGTGTGAAAGACTGCAAGGCAGAGATCGAATTTGTCATGCAGCGTGAGGCTGACTGCTCCGTTGCCCTGCAGGCTCTTCGTGACGGTATTCTCCCCCTTCGCGTAACTCACAACGATACCAAGCTCAACAATGTTTTGATCGACCTAAAGACCGGCGAGGGAATCTGCGTTATCGACCTTGATACCGTTATGCCGGGTCTCTCCATCAACGACTTCGGTGACTCCATCCGCTTCGGCGCCAACCACTGCGCCGAGGATGAGAAGGATCTCTCCAAGATGTACATCGACCTCGACCTCTACGAAGCCTACGCCAAGGCATTCATCGAGGGCGCAGGCGGCACGCTGACCGATGCCGAGCTGAAGTACCTCCCCTGGGGCGCAAAGCTTATGACCTTTGAGTGCGGCATCCGCTTCCTAACCGATTACCTCTCCGGCGATACCTATTTCCGTATCCACCGCGAGGGTCAAAATCTGGACCGCTGCCGCACCCAGTTCAAGCTGGTGAGCGACATGGAAGCTCATTGGGACGAGATGAACGCCATCATCGCCAAGCTCGGCAAATAACGAAGCGCAAAGAGAAAAAGGAGCTGCCGCAGAATGTAAAGTTCTGCGGCAGCTCCTCAGTCTGTCAAAAAACTACCGTCTATTAGGATGAGCATTGCAAAGCAAAGGTATCGGCATTTTTGCTTGCGGGATCATGTTCCTGAGTAATTTTCACTGACGTATTTTTGGATCGCATGGTTATCCTCCGCCATGCGGCAGCCGAGGACATGCTGTTTGTTCCTGGTGCTGCAGCGGATCACGGTGCCCTCCAGTACGCAGCGGGGATCGATATGGGCAAAATTATCCACTGTAAGCTTCACAGTATCTTTCTCTCCGGGGGCAGTTTCCGATTCGGGGATCGCAACGGCGAAGCCGTTGGCGCTGATGTTCACCAGGTGTCCAATGCAGCCCCTGCCGCCGTTTGCCCAAACGACCTCGCAGGAATTGGAAAGGGGCATACGGGGGAACTTGCGGCGGTTCATAACGGTGGGATTTCCGATGACCTTGATCTTCACCGGGCCGTCCTTCTGGGCAGAGAACTGCATCTCATCCCAGTTATAGAGAATATTGTTCACCACGATCTGCAGGTGATAGGAATCCTTTCTCCCTGCGTCCATCGTTTTTCCGTCGGCGGTCAGCGCAGAGACCAGCAGGGTATCCTCGTCTGCCGACAGAACACGGGAGGTGAAAACAGCCTTGTCACTGCCGCGCTCCAGCCGGACGTGCATACCCGGGCGAATGTCCTTTACGCCCATCAGTCCACCTTCACCCAGTTCCTCCATCAGCTTGCCGACAACAGATTCAATGTTGGCGACGCTCTTGGTGGTCTCGCTGTACTTCCGGCGCATATCCTCGGCGGTCTCCTCCGCTTTCTTGACGCTCTCGTTCATAACGGTCATCACGCCGCAGACTTCCTGCATATTCTCCACCATGCTTCGATTGGAGTCCTCAATCTCCTTCATGGCGGAGTCAACGACTGTGATATTGCTGCCCAGCAGTGCGGAGTCGGTGTTGATACCGGAAACGCTCTCGCTGACCTGACCCATTTTGGAGAGATTCTCCTGCACCAGATCCAGTGTTCTGGCAATGGAGTCGGTCATCTTGTCGGAGGTTTCCGCAAGCTTGGAGAGTGCTTCCATGATACTTTCAGAGGATGCCTTGGTGTTACTGCTGAGATCACGGATCTCGGCGGCAACAACCTTAAATCCCTTGCCGGCTTCGCCGGCTCTGGCTGCCTCCACGGAGGCATTGAGTGCCAGAAGGTTCGTCTTGGAGGAGATCTGCTCGATACTGCTGGTCTCGTTCTTCACGTGATTGAACTGCACCTTGAAGTTTTCAAGGATCATGCCGATCTCCTTTGCCAGCGCAGCCATTTCATTGGTGGAGCGGATCGCGTCGTCCAGCTCAGTGGAGCTGGTGTTGGTCTGAGCAACGGTCTTATCCACAAGCTCTGCCATCTGCGTGACCAGCATGGACATATGCTCCACTTGATCGTTGATTTTCTGCGTCATGTCAAGGGAGGACATGGTCTTGCCGTAGAGGTGGTTGTTATTGTCCGAAAGCTCCTTCATGCTGTACACCACGCGGTTGGCGCTCTCGCGGTTTTCATCGGACAACTCGCGCACCACCGTCACGCCGTCCACCACCGCGTTGCTGGCGACCTTGACCTCGTCGATGGTCTTGATAACACGGTCAAGATTGTTTTCCACCTGTCCCATCAAAGCATTATCGGACAGAACAACATGGTTAACACCGAGGATAAATCCAACATAGCACATGGTAACCACAGCGATCTGCACTTCATAGCTTGCCATATCAGCAGCGGAATTCATACCGCCGAGATAATTTCGCACATTGCAGGCGATCAGAGCCAGCTCAGACAGGATCGCACACCGAATGAGCAGGTTTCTGTTTTTATACAGCACCAGCACGCAGGCGATGGGCAAAATGTAGACAAAGGTCAGCGTTCCCGCCGAGGTCCAGAGGACGAAAAAGTAGAATAATCCATAGCCTATAAGAACGATCTCACGATATGCACGGGTCTTCATGCCCCGAATCTTCAGAACTACCGCACCGATCAGGAAGGGCACCCATGCCGCAGCAAGGAATACCATGTAATATTCCGTGGTACGCTGCTCCTTCATAACCTCCAGCGCATACGCTGCGGACAGCACCAAACAGACTACCGCCCAGAAAAACAGAACAAGCTTGTTCGCTCGTCCTTGAAAGTACTCAGCACTGTAATTCCTTCCCATTTTTTCTGCCTCCAATTATATAAAATGTCCTAACCTCAGACTCGACACAAGTCGTATTTTATCATATTTCCCCGAATATTCAAGTCCGCAACCCTATTTTTTCCATGACCATTCACCTCTTTTTCCGGTGCAGCATAGAATAGGCGTGGCGGGAGGAGTGTGAGGTACATATGGCTTATTCAGACCGGGAGCTGTTGGCGCGTCTGATCCAGTGCGAGGCAGGCGGCGAGGGCGACAACGGGATGAAGGCAGTGGCAGGTGTGGTGATGAACCGCGTTCACGCCAGCGGCGGAGAATACGCCCGCATTGGGCGCGGCAGTATCCGAAATATTATTTTTCAGCCGGGGCAGTTCGTCTGTGCCAGCGAAACGGAGGGCGGCGCTTACAATCCGCAGAATATTTACAACATGCGCCCTGAGGCGATCCATTTTGAGATCGCCGACTGGGCGATCGCCGGAAACCGGCTGGGCGACGTAGCACAGTCACTTTGGTTTTACAATCCATTCAGCGCCACCTGCCGCCAGAGCTTTCCGTCCGGTGTCGGCTACTGGCAGACACGCATCGGAGACCACTGCTTTTACAATCCGACAAACGCTTACTACGACACATAAGCTGTTCAACCAAAAATGCAGTCAAGTAAGGAGCGGATCAATATGGCGCATCAGATGACTCAACCAATGAACGACACGCAGATGGACCCGCAGTTTATGAACCAGGGCATGGACACCGGCTCTCTGCAGCCGGGCGAGCCCCGCTGGGATGAGACCCGCGCTTCCATGCCGCCCGACACGGGAATGCGTCCGGGTATGACACCCTACAACACACAGCAGCAGACCTGGGAGATGCCCGGCGGACAGGGAAACTGGAATAATGAGATGTCTAACCCCAACACTGGCATGCCCATTCCCGGCATGGGCGGCACCTCTTACGGAACCGGACCCTCCTCCGCCTTCGCCCAGAGCCAGCGGATGAAAAACCCTGTGGATATGGAGACCACCCACAGCCCCGCCAACAACAGCGACGCGTATCAGGCATCCCTGCGCAGTCTTCTGGCGCGAAATGTAGGCTTTTTCATTGTGGCGACCTTCCTCACCGGAACCCAGCGCATGGTCACATGGCAGGGCATTCTCCACACCGTGGGCAGCGACTATATCGTGATCTACCAGCCGGATTACGAACGGTACATCTCCTGCGATTTTTACGCGCTCAAATTCGTTCAGTTCCACAACACGAAAAACACTCCCTTCTGCGCCTCGTCCCATACATGGATGGCGCAGGATACCTGAGATACAAGAAAGGACGGCTGCGGAGTCATCCGCTGCCGTCCTTTTCGTATTGATTTATCTTTTCCGTCCCCGGTAGCTGCCCCTGCGGCTGCTGTCATGCCGGCGGCGGCTGCGGCGCTTTGCCAGCACCACGCGAAGAATGATAACGAGAACGGCCAGCCCTGCCGCCGCAGCAATTCCCAGCTTGAACGCATTGCCCTGAACGAACTCCAGCGCGTCCCGCTGGAACACCAGCAGGCGGGATTCGGTAACATCCTCATCCGCCAGCAGATCCACGGTGGCGTACACCGTTCCGTTATAGCTGAGCGTCACCTGTCCCAGCACCTGACCCTTGGCAACAGGCGCTTCCACACTCTCTGAGAAGAAGGTGATGGTGCGCTCGATGTCTTCAACCGTAATATCACTGGGGATCAACCGCTCGATACTCTCCGCGGGATGAACCTTCACCGTGTTCTGCTCCTGAGAGAGGGTAACGCCCACCTCGTCGATCAGCTCCATGGTGTCAAGGATCACCGCTCTCTGGAAGCCGTCAAAGCCATAGTCAAACAATCTGATCGTTTCGGAAAAGCTCTGGGTATCGGTATTTCCGTCCTCCAGCTTGATGCGCTCCGCGCCCAAAACCACGCTCAGCAGGCTGCGTCCGTTCCGTTCCGCAGTGGCGACCAGACAATAGCCCGCCTCACTGGTGTGCCCCGTCTTCACGCCGTTGGCACCCTTATAGAGATACTGCGGCTGGCGCGCCGTGGAGATCAGATAGTTGGTTGTGCTGTACATGCGGGAGTCCTTACGGATATTGGTGGGCGGCACTTCGCAGTATTTCGTGTTGCAGATGCGCAGGAACACCTCATGGGTGCAGGCCTCCCGGGTAATGAGGTAGAGATCCCACGCGGTCGTATAGTGCTCCACGCTGTGCAGACCGTTGGCGTTCATAAAGTGGGTATTTTCACAGCCCAGCTCCGCCGCGCGCTCATTCATACGCGCCACAAACGCCTCCACCGTGCCGCTGACGCTCTCAGCAAGGACATTGCACGCCTCATTGGCAGAAACGACCAGGATGCAGTGGAGCAGCTGTTCCACTGTCAGCTCCTCACCGGGCTTGATACCGGCACTGCTGGCATCATTGGGGATATTTGCGACCGCGCTTTCAGACGCGGTAAGCACCGTGCTCATGGTCAGCGAGCCGTCCTCGATGGCTTCCAGCACCAGCAGAGCTGTCATGATCTTGGTCAGGCTGGCGGGATAGAGCTTATCGTGAATGTTGCGGGCGTAGAGGATCTCCCCGGTCTCGGGATCAGTCAGCAGGGCAGCCTTGGCAAGAACCTCCCAGTCGCCAACATCCTCCTCTGCGGCAAAAGAAGTGCAGCAAAGCTGAAAGACAAGGAGCAGGCTAAAAAAAACGGTGAAAAAACGGCGAAATTTCATATCATTCTCCAAGTAAATATGGTATACTTCTTATATGTCCGCGGGAACTCTGTCACGCGCGGCAGCTGTACGGATTCAGTATATCAAAAAAAATACAGGAGTTCAACTGTGAATCTGCTTGGAAAAATTACGAAAACACAGCTCCTGCTCTGTTTTATGACGGTCATCTACCTTGTTTCCCTCACCCTGTGGTATACGGGAGCGGATGACCATGCCGCCGGCACGGATTATACCATCACCACCGCCCGCCGGGAATCTGCTCCGGTAACCCCCTCGGCTCCCGCGTTGGTGGACATCAATACAGCAACTGCTGAGGAACTGCAAGCTCTCTCCGGCATCGGCGCGGTCACAGCGCAGCGGATCATCGACTACCGGACAGAACACGGTCCCTTCAACTGTATCGAGGACCTCCTTCATGTCAGCGGGATCGGTGAAGCCACACTGGAGAAATTTCGTGCCCATGTGACCGTCTCACAGCAGACCGTACCCGTACAGGATACCGAGACCGAAGGAACTGTGGAAACGCCGGAGCATTCCGTACCGGACGAGCCTGCGGCAGAACCTCCTGCCGAGCCGCAAACCGGCGGCGAAAGCGCAGAAGACTCTCTGCCGCCGGAGCCGGACACCCCGCCCACAGAACCGGACACTGCGAGTGAACCACCCATCACCGGGGAACCGGAGCAAACCGCCTTGATCGACATCAACACGGCAACATGCGAAGAACTCCAAACGCTGAACGGCATCGGTCCCGTTCTGGCGCAGCGCATCATCGACTACCGCACAGAACACGGTCCTTTTACCAGCGTGGACGAGCTCCTGAACGTCAAAGGCATCGGGGAGGCTGCGCTGAACAAATTCCGCGATTGGGTGACTGTTTCGGTACAGAATACCGAAGCCGACTTTCCGGCAGAGCAATCAGAACCCCCTGCGGATGAAAATACAAAACAAACCTCTCTGATCGACATCAATACAGCCACATATGAAGATCTCCAAACGCTGAACGGCATCGGTCCCGTTCTGGCGCAGCGCATCATTGACTACCGTACAGAGCACGGTCCGTTCACCACCGTGGATGAGCTTGTGAATGTCAAGGGCATTGGCGAAGCCACACTGAACAAATTTCGGGAGCAGATCACAGTCACTGCCCCCTCTGATGAAACTATTACGCCGGAGGAAGATCCCCAATGAAAATACTGGTCGTTGACGACGAAAAGCTGCTGGTCAAGGGCATTAAATTCAATCTGGAAAACGAAGGCTATCAGGTCGAGTGCGCCTATGACGGCGCGGCGGCGGTGGAGTTGGCGCGCAGCGGCGGCTTTGACCTCATTATCCTTGATCTGATGATGCCGGAGGTGGGTGGACTGGAGGCATGTATGCGTATCCGGGAATTCAGCAACGTCCCCATCATTATGCTCACCGCCCGCAGTGAAGATACCGACAAGATCATCGGCTTTGAAAGCGGCGCGGATGATTACATTACCAAGCCCTTCAATATTCTTGAACTGAAAGCCCGTATCCGTGCCATGCTGCGCCGTGCTGGCAGTGGAGCGCAGGGCAGGCCCAGCACACGCATCACCGTGGGCGGCATCACGCTGGATACCGAGCAGCGCGTCGCCATCCGCGACGGCGAGAGCGTGGATCTGACCGCCAAGGAATATGACCTCATCGAGCTTCTGATGAAGAACCCCAGACGAGTTTACAGCCGCGAAAATCTGATGAATGTGGTCTGGGGATACAGCTACGCCGGAGATTACCGCACGGTGGATGTACACATTCGCCGCCTGCGGGAAAAATTGGAGCGCAACAGCGCCGAGCCGGAGTATATCTTAACCAAGTGGGGAGTTGGCTACTATTTTAAGGGGTAGAATTTCCTTGCAGCAGAAGATCAGCGTGAGCTATATGGCGATCCTTCTGGTCGTCCTTGTGCTGATGAACACTTACCCGCTGCTGGTCAGTCAGGATCTGGTCTTCCGCTCCAAGCATACGGTGCTGCAAAGCGCCGCCTCCGCCATCAATGCCTCCCTTTCGGGTCTGGAAGAGCTGACGGAGGAAAATGTACATGACGCTATGGACTCCACGGAGACCGACGGCGTATCCCGCGCGGTCATCACCGACGCGCGGGGCTATGTGCTGTACGACACCCGAGAGCTGGGCAGTGCCGCCCACCACTTTGTTTTTTACACCGAGCTGGTGGAAGCGCTGCGGAGCAACAGCTGCTTTTACTGCGTTTATGAGGACGGCGCGTTTCACTCCAGTGCCGCCCAGCCGGTGCTGTACCGCAATCAGGTCATCGGCGGTATTTATGTCTACGACTATGACACCGCGCAGGCAGCCCTGCTGGAAAATCTGAAAAACAATCTGATGCGCATTTCCGTCGCGATTGCCGCCCTTGTTCTCATCATCAGTCTGATGTTCGGACGAAGCCTTACACGGCGGCTGGACAATCTGCTGGCGGCGATCCGCGGTGTCCGCGAGGGCGCTTATAACCGCCGCGCAGTCCTCTCCGGTCACGATGAGTATACGCAGGTAGCGGAAGAATTCAACGCGCTGGTGGACCGCCTTCAGGAAACGGAAAACGCCCGCCGGCAGTTCGTTTCCGATGCGTCCCATGAGCTGAAAACACCCCTTGCCGCCATCCGGCTGCTGACGGATTCTATTTTGCAGAACGAAAATGTAGATGCGGCCACCGTGCGGGAATTTGTCAGCGACATTGGCAACGAGGCAGAGCGCCTGAGCCACATCACCGAGGATCTCCTGCGGCTGACCCGTCTGGACAGCGGACATGTGGAGGACCCCGCGGTGGTAGAGGTGGAACCGGTGCTGGATCGCGTGGTGCGTATGCTGCGCCCTGTGGCTGACGAAAAAGATATCTCCCTGTTCCTTGCCTGCGGCAGCGGTGCATCTGTTTTCACCTCACCGGGCGAGCTGCACCAGATCCTTTACAATTTGGCGGAAAACGCCATCAAATACAATCGCCAGGGCGGCTTTGTGCGTATTACCGCCGCCATGGACGATGAGACCACCACCATTACTGTGGACGACAACGGCATCGGCATCCCCGCCGAAGACCTTCCCCGGGTATTCAAACGCTTTTACCGGGTAGACAAGGCACGTTCCCGTGACGCGGGCGGTACCGGTCTGGGGCTCGCCATTGTCAGCGATACCGTCAGCCGCCGGGGCGGTGCGGTGTGGGCGGAAAATCTGAGTGAAGGCGGAACGCGCTTTATTGTAAAGCTGCCCTGCCGGGAGCAGTCGGAAGAGGAGGAAAGCGTATGAAGCGGTATCTGATCGTTTTTCTCGCCGCATTGCTGCTGGCAGCAACCGCCTGCGCGCCGGATTCCGTCAATGAGGAACAGGGCATTGTAATGCCCATCTACTTTCTCGCCCCCGCCGACGCTGTGCGGGGCGGCGATATCCTGCATTGCAGCATGGAGCCGCTGGAGCTGGAGGAGGGCGCGTCTGTTGACGAACTCGCCACCGCCATTGTGAAGCGGCTGCTCAGCGGATCCCTGGACGGGACCCTCTCCAGCCCATTTCCGAAGGACGCTGCGTTGCTCTCGCTGACGATCCGCAACGCGCGGGCGCACGTTGACCTCTCCGGCATTACGCGAATGGATGGGATCGACCTGACGCTTGCCGACTACTGCCTGACCCTTTCTCTGACTGCCATTGAGGGCATCGAGAGCGTTGCAGTTACCGGAAACGGACGGCTTCTGGCGCAGCAGCCCCGCAGGATCTTCTATCCCCACGACGTTCTGCTCTCCAGCGATGACAGCATACTGCAGCAGATTCAGGTCAAGCTCTATTTTCTGGACAGCGACGGTGCGCTGACACCGGAGACTCGCACACTGGATCTCTATGAGGGCGAAACACAGTCCGCAGTCCTGCTCACCGCCCTGCTGGCGGGACCCAAAACCGATGACCTCATCAGCGTGATCCCCGAAGATTTTTCTATCAGCTCTATCAAGGTGGAAGATGGTATCTGCCGCATTCATCTGTCTGCCGCGGCACTGCAAACCCTGCCGCCGGATGAATATACGCAGAATCTGATCCTCTGGTCGCTGGCAGAGTCCCTGTATTCTCTGGATTACATCCACGAGATCCGTCTGATGACAGACAGCGGAGAATTGGAAAAATTTGGTCTGGTACCGGTTGCAAGCATTGCAATGCGGGCGCAGGGATAAAGATATCAAAGGAGTGCTGCCTGGCAGCACTCCTCCTTTTCGTAATGGGTAAATTGTTGTTTACATGACAATTTAGATTTTACCGTGCTGCGAAGCAGCAGAGACGGCATCATCTAATTGATAGCTGGTGTCTGTCTCCGACGGGTGACTTTTGTACGGACAAAAGTCACCAAAAACCGTTAAGGGGACACCCCTTAATATCCCCGTTTGAACACAAAAAGAACTTTTCTGTTCATTTTTCGGCACACCCTTCCGGAAACGCGCTGCGTTTGCCCCGCTCACCCGCTACCCTGTTATAAATGGCAGCTTTCTGCCTTTGCTTCGGAGTGCCTTGCTGTTGCAGCGGCCTTACGGTGCGCACACCCCAATTAGGCACTCCAAAAGAAAGGCACAGACTGCAAAAACATAC
>JAZOBV010000047.1:0-46325 GCA_045596145.1 Candidatus Pelethomonas sp. | reverse complement strand
TAGCGAGGCATTCGATTTCATTTGAGGAGGGCTTTGCCCCCTCAAGCTCCCCCATGCAATGGGGAAGTTCATCCTGATAGATGGTAGTTTTTTGACAGACTGAGTAAAAGTGCGTGTCCGTCGGACACGCACTTTTACTATTTAAACCTGCTCGACAAAGCGCATAAACGCCGCTCTGCCCTCAGCGTCACACTTATACACACCGGCGTGTTCGAGCACCTTGGCAAAAATCGCGCCAACCTCGTCATGGAGAATCTTTTCCACGTTATCCGCCGTAAAGGTATAGGTCTTGCGCATCCTTTCAACCCAGTGCTTATGCTTGGCAAGCTCACTGTCCTCAGCGATCTCGCCGCCGCTGACCAGAAGCTCCGAAAGTTCTGCAAGCTCTCCCTTCAAGCGGGCGGGAAGAACCGCCAGACCCATGACCTCGATCAGACCGATGTTCTCCTTTTTTATGTGATGCAGCTCTGCATGGGGATGATACACACCCAGAGGATGCTCCGCCGTTGTGACATTGTTGCGCAGCACCAGATCCAGCTCGAATTTCCCATCTCTCATGCGGGCAATAGGCGTGATGGTATTATGCGGTTCACCGTCAGTTTCAGCAAAAATAAATGCCGTTTCGTCAGTATAGCCGCGCCATGCGGTAAGGATCTGATCTGCCAGCTCTACCAGTCGGTCATCGTTTTCTGCGCGAAGACGGATCACCGACATAGGCCACTTGACGATCCCCGCATCTACATCCTCATAGCCCTTAAAGCTTATTAGCTTCTCGATGGGTGCCTTTTCCATAGCAAAGGTGTAGTGTCCACCCTGGAAATGATCGTGGCTGAGAATGGAACCGCCAACAATGGGAAGATCAGCATTGCTGCCCACAAAGTAGTGCGGGAACTGCTTCACGAAATCCAAAAGCTTACGGAAGGTCGCCCGCTCGATCTTCATCGGCGTATGCTCACCGTTAAAGACGATGCAGTGCTCATTGTAGTACACATAGGGGCTATACTGGAAGAACCAGTTTCTGCTATCAATGGTAACGGGGATCACACGGTGGTTCTGACGGGCGGGATGGTTGATCCGTCCGGCATATCCCTCATTCTCCACGCAAAGCAGGCATTTGGGATAGGCGCTCTGGGGCGCGTTCTTCGCCGCCGCGATAGCGCGGGGATCCTTCTCTGGCTTAGAAAGGTTGATGGTGATATCAAGCGCTCCAAACTCTGTATCAGCGACCCACTTTACATCCTTTGCGATCCGGTATTTTCTGATATAATCCGTCGTCTGACTGAGCGCGTAGTACCAGTCAGTCGCAGCCTTAGGGCTTTGCTGATATTTTTCAGCGAATTTTGCCCTTACCTGTGAGGGACGGGGGGTAAGAATGCCCATCAGATTCGTGTCCAGCAGATCACGGCTGACAACGCCATTCTCAATGAAGCCCCGCGCCACCGCGTCATCCAGAATGCGGCTCAGAATATCCTCCAGCGGTTCCTCACCGTCCGCCACACTGTCTTCAAATTCCGACAGCCCCAGCGCCTCTAGAATCCGGTTGACCGCCCACACGCGATCACATTCCTCGATCAAACCATTGCGTACGCCGTAATCGACAAGGGCGGCAATATCCTTTGAGATCATGCGCTCCCCTCCTTACACCAGACGTGTTCCGCCGACAGGACGGATGCTCAAAACGTGGCAGGAGCCTTCTCCCAGAACACGCTCCATCTCGCTCTTGAAGCCATCCAACAGTTCCAAGGGAACGTACGCTTGAATGGTTCCCGCAAAGCCGCCGCCGTGAACGCGGCACGCGCCACGTCCCGCCAGCAGCTTCTCTGCCAGCGTAAGCGCAAGAGCGACCTCCTGATTGCGGGTATATCCCGCGGGAACAACGTTCTGCAGACAGCGCCAGCTGGAAAGACCTGACTCCCTCACGCAGGCAAGGAACGCCGCAAAATCGCCCCTGCGCAGTGCATCGACCTCCCGCTCCACGCGCTTATTGTCCTCATAGACGTGGATGGCACGCAGCACAGCGCGGTCACCCGCCTTCGCTCTCAGCTCGGGCAGTGCGGCATAGAAGTCCTTCTCATCCACCTCGCGCAGAACCTTTTTGTCGAAGTGGGCGCAGATCTCCTTCAGCTCACCGGGAACGGCGGCATACTCCGGAGTCAGATCGGAGTGGTTTGCTCCGCTGTCGATAATACAGAGCGCGTGTCCGGTGGCAGCAAAATCGAAATCAACGCGCTCCACCACAGGCGAAGCCTTGTCCGCAAAATCCACCGTGACCATTGCGCCCACAGAGGAAGCCATCTGGTCCAGCAGACCGCTGGGCTTTCCATAGTAGACGTTCTCGGCGTACTGTCCGATCTGAGCGATCTGAACAGCGTCGCACTTGCCGTCAAAATACATGGTATTGATGATATTGCCCAGCAGCACCTCGTAAGCCGCGCTGGAGCTAAGACCGCTTCCCTTCAGGACGGTGGAGGTGGTGTAGGCATCAAAGCCCTTTACCTCGCAGCCCATCTCAGCGAAACGGGCAGCCACGCCGCGAACGATACCATCGGAATTATCATTGTCGCTCTCATGCACTGAAAGGTCGGAAAGATCGACCTCGTTCAGATGAAACCCCTCGCTCTGAATACGGATCACATTGTCGTTATTGGGTGCAACAGCGGCAATGATATCCAGATTTACACTGCCCGCCAGCACCTTTCCGTGCTGATGATCGGTGTGGTTTCCGCCGATTTCAGTGCGTCCGGGGGCGGAGAAGATCGCCATCTGCTCACGCGCACCAAAGGTCTTCTCAAAACCTTCCAGCAGGTGACGGTAGCGCGCAAGCTGCTGTTCCCTGTTATTTTCGCCATAGAGCGCGGTGATCGCACGCTCCAGCTTATCAAAATCCTTTGCGGGAGAAAAATTGTAGTCCATAAGTTCCTCCAAAGGTATGTATTTGAATATGGGTGCAAGCCCCGGCAAATGCCGGAGCTTGCATATAATTGTTTATCAGCCGGGAGGCCAGGTCATATCACGACCTGCCAGCACATGGAAATGCAGATGGAACACAGACTGACCCGCCTGCTCCCCGATATTGGAGACAACGCGGAAGCTCTCAATGCCCAGATCCTTGGTGACCTTGGCAATCACTTCAAAAATGTGTCCAACCACCGCGCTGTTCTCATTCGTCACAGCAGCGGCAGAGGAAATATGTGTTTTGGGGATCACAAGGAAATGAGTGGGAGCCTGAGGATCGATGTCATAGAACGCATAGCACAGGTCATCTTCATAGACCTTATTGCTGGGGATCTCACCAGCAGCGATCTTACAGAATAGGCAATCGGACATGAGGGATTCCTCCTTCAATATTTAGTGTACTTTATTACTGTACCTTCTCAGCAACGAAGTTGTCAAGGGCTGCCAGAGCATCATCCAGCTTCAGCACATCGCTGCCGCCACCCATAGCGCTGTCGGGCTTACCGCCGCCCTTACCGCCGCAGATGGGAGCGATGGACTTGATAATATCGCCCGCCTTAACGCCTCTGGCGACCGCGTCCTTACCGCAGGCGGCGAGGAAGGTGATCTTGCCCTCGTTCACAGCAGCGATCAAAGCGACCACGCTGGGGTTCTTGTCACGCAGGAAGTCGCCCAGCTTGCGCATATCATCGGCAGAGATGCTATCATGCGCCATGGAAATGACCTTCAGACCGACAATGTCCTTGGCAGCCAGCAGGAACTGGTCAGCCTGTGTGAGGAACTCCTTTGCCTTCATCTTCTCGATGGTCTGCTTCAGCTCGCGGATCTCAGCGATCTGCTGCTCTGCCTTCTGGGTCAGCTCTGCGGGCTTGGTCTTGAGCAGGTCCGCAAGCTGCAGCAGGGTGTTGTGGTTGCGGCTGAGGATATCCAGCGTGCCGAAACCGGTGGTCGCCTCGATACGGCGGACACCGGAGGCGACAGAGAACTCAGAAATGATGCGGAAGGGACCAGCCTTGGCGGTGTTGTCCAGATGGGTACCGCCGCACAGCTCCACAGAGCAGTCGCCCATAGTGACGACGCGGACCGTATCACCGTACTTCTCGCTGAACAATGCCATAGCACCGCGCTTCTTTGCCTCCTCGATGGGAAGCTCCTCGGTCACAATGGTGTGACCATCGAGAATGAAGTCATTGACCTTTCTCTCAACCTTTGTGATCTCCTCAGCAGTCAGTGCGGAGAAGTGAGTGAAGTCAAAGCGCAGGAGGTCGGGCTCCACCAGAGAGCCTGCCTGCTGGACATGGTCACCCAGAACGGCACGCAGCGCGGAGTGCAGCAGATGGGTAGCGCTGTGGGCACGGGAAACAGCCTTGCGGCGCTCGGTGTCGATCTCGGTCTTCACCGCGTCGCCAACCTTGAACTCACCGCACTTAACCACACCGTGGTGCAGGTACTTGCCGCCCTTGTTCTTCTGAACATCGGTGACAGTAAACACATTCTCACCGCAGGTGATGGTACCGTGGTCGCCCACCTGACCGCCCATTTCAGCGTACATGGAGGTCTGATCCAGCACCAGAATAGCCTCCACGCCGGAGACGATCTCCTGACGCAGCTCATCACCGGCAACGATGGCAACGACCTTTCCATCACAGGTGTTATTGTTGTAACCAACAAAAGCAGTAGCGGGCACTTCCTTACCGAACTCGATACCTGCCCAGCCCAGATCACCCAGAGCCTCGCGAGCCTTGCGGGCGCGGACACGCTGCTCCTCCATCAAAGCCTTGAACGCATCCTGATCCACGCTCATCCCCTGCTCCTCGACCATCTCAACGGTGAGGTCGATGGGGAAGCCGTAGGTGTCATACAGCTTGAAGGCATCCGCACCGGAGAAGGTCTTCTCGCCCTTGTTCTTGTGCTCATCCAGCATCTCGGCGAAGATCTTCATGCCGCCATCGATGGTCTTGGCGAAGCTCTCCTCCTCCAGCTTGATGATGCGGGTAATATAATCCTGCTTCTCTCGCAGGTCGGGATAAGCGCACTCGTTTTCCTTGATAACGGTGTCGCACACAGTGTACAGGAAGGGCTCGTTAACGCCGAGGAGCTTACCGTGGCGGGCAGCGCGGCGCAGCAGGCGGCGCAGAACGTAGCCGCGGCCCTCATTGCTGGGCAGAACGCCGTCACAGATCATCATAGTGGCGGAGCGGATGTGGTCGGTGATGACGCGCAGGGAAACATCGGACTGGGCGCTCTGACCGTACTTGGCCTTGGTGATCTCGCTGACCTTGTTGGTGATATTCATCACCGTGTCAACATCGAACAGGGATGCCACATTCTGACTCACGCAGGCCAGACGCTCCAGACCCATGCCGGTGTCGATGTTCTTCTGCTTCAGCTCGGTGTAGTTGCCCTGACCGTCATTGTCGAACTGGCTGAACACGTTGTTCCAAACCTCGATGAAGCGGTCACACTCGCAGCCGACTTTGCAGTCAGGACTGCCGCAGCCCCACTCCTCGCCACGGTCATAGTAGACCTCGGAGCAGGGACCGCAGGGACCGCTGCCGTGCACCCAGAAATTATCGGCCTTGCCGAAGCGGAAAATATTCTCCTCGGGAATACCGATCTCATCGCGCCAGATGGCAAAGGCCTCATCGTCGGCAGGAGTGGTCTCGTTGCCGGCAAAGACAGAGGGATACAGGCGGTCCTTCTCCAGACCGACCCACTCGGGACTGGTCAAAAACTCCCAGCACCAGTGAATTGCCTCGCGCTTGAAGTAATCACCGAAGGAGAAGTTGCCCAGCATCTCAAAATAGGTGCCGTGGCGTGCGGTCTTGCCGATGTTCTCGATATCGCCGGTGCGGATACACTTCTGGCAAGTGCAGACACGCTTGCGGGGAGGCTCCACCTCGCCGGTGAAAAAGGGCTTCATGGGTGCCATGCCACTGTTGATCAGCAGCAAAGAGGCATCGTTCTGAGGAATCAGGGAAAAGCTGGGCAAACGCATATGCTCCTTGCTCTCAAAAAAGCGCAGGAACATCTCGCGCAGCTCATTTACGCCATAGGACTTGTGCATCGTGTTCTCTCTCCTTTTGTATCTAAAAATTTTTTATCGAACGATATTTATTATCCCATTATGCAGGGGTAATTCCAATATTATCCAGAGCTATCTGTCCGCCGCCTTCAAAGGTCAGCCTGATCTCACGAATACGGCTGAAATCAAACCTTTCATCCTCCAGCATAAACGATTCCACGGGAATGGAGACTGTGGCAAAGGCTTCCTTGGCGACAGGTGTGTCAAACAAGAAATCCAGCTTATCGGTTTTGACCGAGAGGATCGGATAAACGGTGGCGTGGTCAATCAGTTGTGCCGTCACCGTGTTTCCACCGGTGTCGGTCAGCGTAACGGTGGCATCCAGAAGATCGTAATCCCCCTCCTCCACCGCGCTAATATCCAGATCGCAGATATCAAAGGTCAGCGCCATATCTGTCATATCCATCACAGGGATGTGGAGCGACAGATTCGCCGACTCCTTCCAGCGTAAACGCAGAGCATGGGTGTCGTAAGCAGAGCGTCCGGCAAAATCCATCAACTCCTCCGTCCACCAGTTGACACCTCTTGCGTAGATCTTTGCACCCTCCAGCGTCGCTGTTGATACCTCAGAATCCTCCTCGAAATCAGCGATCACCGTAAACCCGGATTCCTCGTGGCACTGAACGTACACCGTTTCCGGAAGCTGCGCGGAATAATCCTCCCAGTCGGTCAGAAGATCACGGCAGCTCTCATCACCGAGCAGCGTCACATCCAGAAAGACCTTGATAAACAGTCCGGCAATGGTCTGCTGTTCTTCTTCAGAGAGCAGATTTTCTGTATTAAGCAGCGATGCCTCCACACCCTTACAATCATACTCGCCCCAGAGCGAGTTGAACTGACCGTGATTGGCACCGGCTATGTACAGCGCGGATTTGATATAGTCACCCTTTCCGGAAAAAGTCACGTTTTCATACTGTGACATACCCATAAAGCTTGATACATCCCGGTCGGACGCTCCATGAAGCAAAAGATAGTTGACATCCTCCACCTTAACACTGTGGTCAGCGGGCATGTACTGGTTGACTGTTGGCGCGATGGCGATCAGAGACTTGATATTAAAGTTATAATCGAATCGAACAACCGCGTTTTCAGGATAGTGATCGTATCCGTTAAAGAGATACGCTGTAGCCACCATCTCACCGCCCCGGCTGTGACCGGCTATGGCAATATTATTCTGGTCCAGAATGCTGTAAAGGGGATCAGCTTCATTCTCGTTGCAGGACAGCAGCAATTTGATATGCTCCAGCAGCAAAACAGCACGGGCATCATTCTCACCCGACAGCATATTGCAGGCATTCTGATCCACAGAAACCACAACATAACCGTGGCTTGCCAGATACTCACCCAGATAGTCATATCCCAGATAGGATGGTGTGGTAATGGTATGATTTCCGTGGGCGATAAACAACACAGGACAGTTTTTTGCATCTGCCGGATACCAGACTCGCCCCCGCAGCGGAACTTCATTCACATCATACTCATGGTAGGCATCCACATACAATCCGGTCAGACTGTCTCCGCGGGTCATAAAGCTGGCGAGACTGACTGCTCCCGGGTCAAAAGCTTCCCCCGGACCGTAGTCGAGCACTAATACCTTGTGAGACCCCATCATCATGGAGGGCTCCAGCTCTGTACCGCTTTGCTGCATATCCTCCGTAAGCGCAAGATAATGATCCATTTCATCATCCGCGAAGCCATCTGTAGTAAAGAGGAGCACCAGTGCAGAACACAGAACCATCGAAATACCGGCACAGCTTCCCGTGCTCCACCGCCATCCCCGCCGTGCAAGACTCCACAGCGATGCTGCCAGCAGCCAAATGCCAAAGGTGATTGCGCCGCCGGTCACAAAAACGCGCCATGTCCAGCCCTCACCCGCTCCATACTTGACTGTGAAGCAAACTGCCGCGGCAGTGCTGCCAAGTGCCATCAACCAACCGAGGTCATGCCCCAAAAAGCGGCGAAAAAGCTTTATCAAAAGGAAAAACGCAACCTCGATCACACCAAAAGCGGCAAGGATCATCAGCGTATAGCCCGCCGGAACAGGAAAATACAGGCTTGCCAGCTCCAGTCCGACCACAGTGCCGCTCAGTGCCGCCGCTATATGGCCAAGCGTTCCTCCGCACCCAAAAAAGCACTCACGAAACCACTTGGAAAACTTCTGAAATACGGAAAAGCGCGGTTTTATCATCTGATCAGTCAAGAGTCAACCTCCTCCCAAACTAATCCTGCTGCAGAGCGAAGCCAACCAGACGCATCTGATCATCAAAGGAAATGCGGAACAGCACATCCTCCTCCGAAAATTCACAGTAAAGGACAGAAATGCCATACCGATTACCTTCAATGGTCTGTCCGGTAGCCATATGGTCTTCGATTTGTTTATAGTATCCCACGCCTTCGAGCTGAGAAGACACTACATTTTCAATATCCTCCACAGCGAACTGCGCCCGCTGATCCTCACGCAGCATCCCATGCACAGCTTCGTACTCCCCCTCTACCAGCAGGAGCATCACGTCCTTGCCAGCTGTAAACAGGGTATCCTCGTCCATCCCCTCGGGGAGCGGTTCACCGCTGCAGGCGGTGAGTGCAAGCATCAGAACGCAAAGGATCATAACCGCAAATTTCTTAACAAATTTCACAAAGCATCACACTTTCATAGAAAATTTAAGCAAAACCAGGGCAAAATAAAAAAACCTACACCACCACATAGGGGCGAAGGTTTCGCGGTACCACCCTAATTTATTCCGCAAAATGCGGAACATCTCAGTCGCCCGATAACGGAGGCAAAACCGTACGGCTCATCGCCGTCCGCCCGGAAGTGGCTGCATCAAGTGACTGCCGCAGGGCTCCCACTGTCCCCCGCTCGCTGAACGCCGCCTGCCTGATGCTCGTTTCCGCATTGCTTTATCTGATCTTGATGCAGCCTTTACCAACTGCACTGCAAATAATTATAGCACGATTTTTTCCCTTGTCAACCTGTAGACCTTGACCAAATGTGTCAGTTTTTTCTTTAATTTTGATATCGGAGGATCAAATTGGGGTTTGTTGATTTTTTCTGTGCCGCTGACGCGACAGGGAAAAACCAAAACAACTCGACAAACCCCTATTTAGCTTTCCTCCCGCAAGAATCTGACCTCTGATGAATCAGACGGACACACAGTAACGATCCATCCGGACAAAAGCTCCTCCGCGCTTTCGTAAAGCGGATCAGGTTCAAAATCACGGCGCAGAGCCGCGATTCCTTTTCCGTCCCGCTTTACAGTTGCCTCCATTGCCGTCCATCGTCTGAAAAACGCGCGATCATCCAGCCCGGCAGCAAGCCGCTTCGGTGCAGGGCGAAGCTTCTCAATATCCACGCCCACCGGCCTATCATGCACCGCGCAGGCCACAGCACCATGGCTGTGGCTGAGATTAAAGCAGATATCGGGACGATCGGGAAAATACGGTTTCCCACCCTCCTCACGCGCAATACAGGGTAAAGCCGAGAGACCATACACCCGTTGAACTACAGACGAAAGAAGCAGATAAGCACACGAATGCTCCTCGCCCTTCGGGCAGAGAGCGGCATATACCAACACATCCATATCAGTCGTGATGATAGATGCGCTTGTCCAGCGCAAAAATACGCTTACTGAAGGTTCCCACCGGAGTTTCCTCCATGGCCTCCCGGTAAATCTCCATTCTGCTGTCGATCATGTCGATCAGACTCAGCAGCTCACTCTCCGCGCACTGGGGAACAACAGCGGCGCCAAACTCCGGCTGTCCGTGATGGCTGAGGATCATGTGCTGCAGCAGCACAGATTTTTCCTCCGGCACACCAAGCCGCGCGGCGATTTCCGCCACCTCCCGCGCTCCCATGACCAGATGCCCCAGAAGCTGTCCCTTGACAGAATAGTCTGTTACCAGTCCCAGACCGGAAAAGCTGAACTCCTCTGCCTTGGAAAAATCATGCAGCAGCGTTCCCGCCATCAGAAGGCTCCGGTCCACCGTCGGGGCATAAAGCCGCGAAAGAAAGTCCGCAGTACGCAGCATATTGTGCGTATGCATCAAAAGGCCACCGAGAAAACCATGGTGCACGCTCTTGGCGGCGGGAATGATTCGGAACGCATCCCCTTTCCGCTCCAGAAGCTGAACACAAATACTACGATAATCTCCATCTTCAATGCTCTCCGCCATGCTTCGCACTGCCGCAAAATATTCCTCTTCGTTGATGGGCGCCACAGGCACCAGACGGGCGCGGTCAAAGCTGTCCGCCGGCTCAGCAAGGCGCAGGCGCTCAATGGTAAGCTGCAGCGCACCGCGGTATTCCGAAACAGTTCCCCGGATCTTGATGACCTTGCCATCGTCCGATGCGCCGATGGGACCGGCATAATCCCAGCATTTCGCCTCGATTGCACCGGAACGGTCACTCAGAGCCGCAGCAAGAAAGGGCTTTCCGTTGGCGGACACCTTTCCCTGAGGATTCTTCAAAACATAGAATCCCTCGATCTGGTCACCCACGTTCCATTCACAAATCAGCTTATCGTACTCCATTTTTATCCCATCCTTTTTTATAATTTAATACAGTATATCATATCAAAAACAACTTTCCAAGTGGTAAACTATGAACGAAAGGATTGAGCCGCATGGTAGTATACAAAATTTTTCTTAAAAATTTTTCTGGTGGAAAAAAGGAATTTTCGTCGCCGCATCGTATAACAATTACGGAAGAAATTCGAAAGGAGGATTCTGCATGGCTTTTCCACGGGATTTTCTCGATGAACTGATCAACCGCAGCGACATAGTCGATGTCGTTTCCTCCTACGTTGCGCTGACAAAGAAGGGCGGCAACTACTTTGGTCTATGTCCGTTCCATAATGAGAAGACAGGCTCTTTCTCCGTTTCGCCGGACAAGCAGATCTACCACTGCTTCGGCTGCAAGCACGGCGGCGGCGTTATCAGCTTCATTATGGAGATTGAAAACCTGTCCTTCCCCGACGCTGTACGGTTTCTTGCCAAGCGGGCAAACATGGATGTTCCCGATGACAACGAGGACCATGCAGCCGCGCGGCAGCGGCAGCGTCTTCTCTCTCTGAATAAAGACGCGGCACGCTGGTTTTATCAGAACCTTTCCAAGCCGGAAGGAGCGGCGGCGGCAGCCTATCTGAACAAGCGCCGCATCTCCCGAAAAACCGCCATGAATTTCGGACTGGGTGCCTCACTGGACAGTTGGGACAGTCTGCTGAACGCTATGCTCCAGAAGGGCTACACAAAAGCGGAGCTGCTTTCCGCGGGACTGGTGATCCAGAACGATAAAGGGCGTGTGTATGACAAATTTCGCAACCGTCTGATGTTTCCGGTCATTGATGTACGCGGCGATGTAGTCGCCTTCGGCGGTCGTGTGCTGGACAAGTCTGATCCCAAGTACGTCAACACGCAGGAAACCGTTATTTACAGCAAGCGCCGCAATCTTTACGGAATCAATCTGGCCAAAAAGACCAAGCGGCCCAATATTATTCTCTGCGAGGGCAATATTGACGTTATTACGCTTCATCAAGCGGGGTTTGACAACGCTGTCGCGTCTATGGGAACCGCCCTCACCACCGAGCAGACCCGTCTGCTCAGCAGATATACCAAGGAACTGATCCTCTGCTACGATAACGACACCGCCGGACAGCTTGCCACGCAAAAGGCCATCGCCCTGCTGGAAAATAGCGAGTTTTCCGTTCGGGTGCTGCAGCTTCCCCGGCATCTGGTAGACGGTGAGTACGTCAAACAGGATGTTGACGATTTCATCAAGCGTCACGGTGCCGCCGCGTTTGAGGCAATTCTAAACGGCAGTGAAAACCAGATGGACTTCCGCATGGAAGCCGTCGCCGCCAAGCACGACCTCACAACCAGCGACGGCAAGATCGCCTATTCAGCGGAGATCAGCACCCTTATCGCTTCCGTTGACAATGCGGTGGAGCGGGAGGTCTATGCCGGACGCGCCGCCGAAAAGGCAGGCATATCCCGGGAGGCGATGCTGCTTGAGGTCAAGCGGGCATACGGAAAGAAAAAAGGAGCGGAGCGCAGGGCAGTCAACAAGGAAAGTCTGAATGTCACCGCCAATCGTCAGCCAAAGGATCGCTCGATCCGCTACGATGATATCCGCTCTGCTCTGGCAGAAGAGGGCGTTCTGCGTCTTCTGTTTCTGGATCTCTCACTTCTCCCCCGTTGCGCCTCACTGCAGCCGGAGGAATTCAGCGCCCCGCTTCTGGGGAAAATCTTTTCCTTCCTGCGCGCATCGTGGCAAGAAGGACGCACGCTCTCCCCTGCCGCGCTGCAGGAGCATCTGAGCGTAGAGGAGATGTCACATTTGACGACGCTCCTGCAAAAACCGGAGTCACTGGCGGAAGCAAACCGCTCCCTGCCGGACTACATAAATATTATCCAGGAATCCGCGGTGCGCCGAACCGGAGCTCATGAGGCCGATCCTCTGGCAGCCGCTATGGATAAATCAAAAGATAAAAAGGGTTATGGAGGAAAGCATAATGGCTAAAAAGAAGGATGAGATGAACGTCACCTCTCCCAAGAGTGCGGAGAGCGATAAGAAGTACGCGAAGCTGCCGGAAAAGCTGCTGGCAGGTCTGCCCGCAGCCAAGCTGCTGATGGAAAATGAGCGTGTCATGGATCTGTTTGCCCGAGGCAAAAAGCGCGGCAAAATCGACAGCGCCGAAATGATGATCCTTGACGAACTGGATCTTGACAACGATCAGATGGAAAAAATCTACGATTCTCTGGAGATCCTGTCTATCGAGATCGCTTCTGAGGAGGATCTTCTCCACGATCTGCCGGACGATATGGAGCCTGCGCTGGGCGAGATCTCCGGTCTGGAGGAAGAAGAGCTGGTGGATCCCAACTCTCTGGTGGACAATTTCTCCATCGACGATCCGGTCCGCATGTATCTGAAGGAGATCGGCAAAGTACCTCTGCTCTCCCCCGATGAGGAAACCGAGCTGGCTCAGGCAATGAGCGCCGGTGCTTTTGCTGCCGAGCAGCTGGAAAGCGCCGATGAAAGCACCTTCCCCGCAGAGGATCTTAAGCAGCTCAAGAGCCTTGTCAAGCAGGGCGAGCGCGCTAAGCAGAAGCTTGCCGAAGCAAACCTGCGTCTGGTCGTTTCCATCGCAAAGCGCTATGTAGGCCGCGGCATGCTCTTCCTCGATCTGATCCAGGAGGGTAATCTGGGTCTTATCAAGGCGGTTGAGAAGTTCGACTACACCAAGGGCTACAAGTTCTCCACCTACGCTACCTGGTGGATTCGTCAGGCCATCACCCGCGCTATCGCCGACCAGGCACGCACCATCCGTATCCCCGTTCACATGGTGGAAACCATCAACAAGGTCATCCGTGTTTCCCGTCAGCTCCTGCAGGAGTTGGGACACGACCCCACTCCCGAGGAGATTTCCGCTGAAATGAACATGACGGTGGACAAGGTGCGTGAGATCCTGAAGATCGCACAGGAGCCCGTCAGCCTTGAGACTCCCATCGGCGAGGAGGAGGACAGCCATCTCGGCGATTTCATCGAGGACGACAAGGCTTGTGAGCCCAGCGAAGCCGCAAGCTTCACTCTGCTTAAGGAGCAGCTGGTGGATGTTCTGTCCACCCTCACCCCCCGCGAGGAAAAGGTGCTCAAGCTTCGCTTCGGTATCGAAGATGGACGCACCCGCACTCTGGAGGAAGTGGGTAAAGAGTTCAACGTCACCCGTGAGCGTATCCGCCAGATCGAAGCAAAGGCACTGCGCAAGCTCCGCCACCCCAGCCGCAGCAAGAAGCTGAAGGATTTCCTCAGCTAAAAAGGAGGACTGCCGTATGTCCATTCGCTTAAACCGAAAGAAACTGCTGTGCATCAGCTTTTTCCTCTGCTGTGTGCTTCCGGCATGCTTCAACTGGTTTGAAAACGAAAGCGCGAACTGGAGCGGACTTTCCATGCTTGAACTTCCGCTTCTGATCAGCACAACACTGTTCGCTTTTGCGCTGATGTTTGAGCGTCCGCAGTATATGCTCCCTCTCGGCATCCTTTCTCACGTCCTGCTGTTGGTATTTCTGCTCAACTGCTTTGTAAGCTTCCCGGTGATCAACGGCATCACCACAGCAAGGGATCTCTCCCTTAGTCTGGAGATGGTACGTCCCGCCTACTGGCTGGGACTCGCATTACTGCTGGTCCACCTCACACTGTTTACAACAACAGAGCTCGCCATGCAGAAGCTGTCCCGCCAGACCGCGGCACAAAACACCGCAAGTAACTGATCTTCAAATGGAACATGGGCGGCATTTTGCCGCCCATGTTCACAAAAAGCTTCCTGTTTTCCGCATCTTTTCCTTGACGAACACCCCAAAGTATGCTAGAATACTCTCGTCATTTCGCAATAATACATGCTAGTGTAGCTCAGTCGGTAGAGCAGCTGATTCGTAATCAGCAGGTCGCGTGTTCAAGTCACGTCACTAGCTCCAAGCCCACACCATTCCGGTGTGGGCTTTTTGTTTGCTCAAACACCGGAAATCGCTCGTTTTCCGGTGTTTTTCTTCCTTGAAAAGGTCAGAACAGTATCACTCCCAATGTTTCTCTTTATCGTTTTAATTGCTCTTCTCTCTCCTGTCTACCCACATCTGACCCACACGGCTGAAACTCAGAACGCACCGTTTTTTCGGTGCGTTCGCTGTTTCTGAGGCTGTCAGCCAATTTGAGGTGATCCTTCACCGTGATCTCCTCTGTCAGCTTGGGGAGTACAGCCAACGCGGCGTAGTCGTGATTGCCAAGGATATAGAACACGTTAGGCCGAGCCATCATATCCTGAAGCACCTTAATAGGCTCCGCTCCACGATCCATCGCATCACCAAGGACGTAGAGCTCATCGGAATCTGAAAAATTGATCTTCGCTAAAAGCTCCCGAAATTCCGCGTAGCAACCGTGAATATCAGCAACTATGTATCGCATGTTAGCACTCCGGTAGTTTTTCCTCGTTGCTCTCCATGGATGCTTCCCAAAACTCAACAAATTTCTTTAGTCCCAGTTCTCCGGAGTAACAGGTTAATTCCTGCCCGTTATCATGGAATTCCCAGATGATATCTCTCTCAAAATGCTCCAGCTTATGAAAACACCCTACATCGAATACCGCCGCAAATGTTTCCTCGCACTGCGGATCAAAAAGCTTAGTTACATCGTCAATGATCTCTTTGAAATTTGGATATTTTACCGGACAGTGTTCCTCAAAGGAATAGGTTCCATCCCGATAACGCCGGATATAAAAAATGCGGGGATACTCGTCAATACTACGAGCACAGCACTCGGTCATAGCAAGCAAAATTTTGCGCGGAACTCCATCATATTCCTCCTGAAAGGGCCAAACAAATTCCAGCTTATGAAGCTCCTTTGCAGATACTTCTGTAGGTACGGGATCCCATAGCAGCTTTTTCCCCATCCTGTCGCGCAGGGATTGGAGGATGTTGGGCAAGTCCTCTTTCCAATTGTAACGATACTGACTAAAATCACCCCATGTTACATGGAACCGCCCATGTTCATCCAGATAGCTCTCCCCTCCGGGTTTCAGTCCATCATAAATAACTTCCGTCTCCTGCCCATCCAGAAGATAATTTTCAATGATACAGGGTGAAAGCTCATGTGGCAACTCAGGGAAACCCAATTCGTCACCCAAAATATCGTAGGCGATCAGAATATCCATATCCAAATCACCCAATCGTTCCCAAATATCTTTTCCGCAATTCTTATATACGGTATAGATGCCCCTTCTTGAATTGGCAATGCAGGTCAGGGCATATTGAGTATCGCTGCTTAGATGGCACATACAGGTCCTTCCAAGTGGGGATCGATAGGAGTACCAGTCATCACCAACCAATGTGCCCTCATCAATTTCCTCGATAAATTTCAGGCTTTCCTTGTCCCGAAATGGAGGCTCTTCCGGCTTTCCATACCCTCCCAGAAGAGAATGAAAAGTTTTTTTATAGCTACCGTCGAGTCGACCATTTATTTTATAGAAGTCTTCCTCTTTCACAAATTTCACACGAATCATACCGCGTCCTCCTCGTTGTTATTTGGACTCATATCTATACGCAGGGCAAAAAAACACCAACTTCTCAGGCAAACATAGGTGCCAGTTACCAAAAGCGAAACAGCTCGCATCACATATCGCATCCGCACATATCCGGCAAGGCTCCGCCTATTTGGTACTCCTCAAACAAAGAGCGGCATATTTGCAGAGCTATTACGTCAATCCCCTCCGCATTGAATCTCCACGCCCGGGAACAGTTTTTGATCTCTACATACCCGGAAGCCAGCCGCGCATCTAAATCGACCTCCACTGCAACGCGTTTCTCGATCAGCTTCTTCCTTCCACTGGGCATCCTCCGCTTCTTGGAATGGATCTCCGGCTCTACCAAGCCTGCTTTCCAAATGATGATCGTGCCATCAGCAATCTTCTCCGGATTAACGAAACGCTCTTCATTCAGATTATAGGAATAGTACTCATACTGTACAGCTGCTTCATTCTCGGTAATTTTTCGGCATGCGCCGCCGATTCCAATGCTCACGCTTCCACTCCTCCTCAAGGAAATAACACGCGTCACAAAGTGTTCGGATATAACCCGCCTCCCGCATGATCCCCGGCTCACCACACTTTTCGCAGGTCGTTTCTGCTTTATCCTCCCATTTGCTCACGATGTCCATCAGTCGTTCGTCCAGTGCAGACAGCTTCCCGCAGGAACTCACACCAGAACTTCCTGCTGTGCCATCTGCTTCCGGTGCCGCAGGCTCAGGCTCTCTGTGGTAATAAAACCTCAGGCCACCGCATTTTTGCTTCACCTGGTCGATGACGATATCCACAGGAACGCCTGCTTCCCCGTAAGCTGCCACAATCTCACCGCATAAGATGTCCAGCAGTTCGTACCAGCCATCATCTACATCGCACCCAAACGCTCCATAGAGATCATAAATAAACCCTTCGCGTTGTTGCTCTTCCAGTCCTTTTCCTCTACGCATAAACGGGTACTTTTCTGCAAGTTTCTTCTCCAGTTCAATGTTCATTGCGCAGCTCTCCATTTCCTTCTCCACACATTATTCATTACCGCCATCCGGCAACCCAATACTGGTAGCGCAGCTTGTAAACTCCTTCCATCTTCACTACATCGGGGTAATAGTTCGGCGACCTATCAAAAGATAATGAATCTGTCGATGTAAAAACTATGTACTGGTTATTATAGTATTGAAAGCCCATCGCCAACGCCAGATCTTCCGTTATAAATCGAGTACTGTCATCAACAACAAAAAGCTTCCCCTTCGATTTTTCAAAGTGCTTTTTAACCTTTTTAGCATTGCAGAGGCTGCCGTATATCAACTCGACACGGTCAATCTCTGCGCCTATGTCGCCGCCATCCTCCCCTATTCTCTTCAGCGAACTGATGAAATCTTCCCTCACTTCATCCGGACAATTTGGAATCGCAATCAGGTTTCCACGCAGGATAAAGTCAAACGATCTATTCGATGTACTCGTAAATGTCATTCTGTTGGATACTATATTTTTTTCGCGTCTATCACACACCAAATAATCGGTCATTTTCTTTTCCCGCAATTCTTTGATGCGCATTAACCTGCCTTCCAAATCTTTGGGTATCTCCTGCTCGGACAACAACAAGTCGATCAGTTCATTCGCATCACGACGATAATCCGCCAGTTCCTCATCGTTTTTAAATATGAATCCATCTACTTCATCGCGAGATCCGTCAAAGCAACCACCAAAAGTTGGAGAACATCCAGAACGCACCGCATCTATGTCTACGCCATAGTAGTCTCTCGCTTTACTCCTCAACAAGTTCTTAGCCAGTTTTCTTTCCATCTCAAGGTTCATCTCCTTCTCACGCCATTCTATAAAACAAACTCTGCTCTCACTCTCGTTCAGGCTTCCTCTTTCTCTCAGCTTCAGATCCAGCCACCAAATCGGCAGCGGAAGAATTTCCTCGACCGGAACGCTACTATTCCAAATCTCGCACTGCCCGGAATTTCGGTCATAGGCAAATTCACAGTAAACCTCCGCAGCAGGTGCCAGAAATTCTCCAATAAAAGAGTTTTCATCATACAGGAGCTTGCTGAAGTAGAAATTAACATAGGATCTTCTCCTGATGGGGTTCGATCGATTCGCCTGTTCGCGCAGTATTTTTACCATCCGCAATCGGTCTGCCAAATCCTCCGGAAACGGTTCTTTCGCCTTGATTAAGACCTCCGCCAACCAAGTATCCTTCCAGTACTGATATTGCATCTCCTTGCTTAGGTATGAATCATCACCGTCCCAACGCATTATTTCTATACCGTAGTAGTCCGCCATATCCTCAACCGCCATCTGGTCAGCATACATTCTGTCATGTTCTTCCTGTGACACTTCCGGGACAACATACACCAGAGGATTCCGTCTTTTTCTTTGCTGAGATCTTCTCATCTTCGCTCCTTCTTATACATAAAACTCCGTCATATCATCCAATCTCAGACATGCCAGTTTTCTACCCGGATAATTCAGACCACACCAGCAGTCAATTCCTATAAAACCATCTCCATGGTAGATCCTTGCCTCTCCCAGAAAATGCTTTCTGAAATATCCTGTTGGCGTATGCCCAAGGATCACGGTTCTGTCTTCAAAGAACGGAAGCATGTACCATTCAGGTCTTTTCCACAGTCTGTCTTCCGCGGTATCTCCGGGGCATCCGTGCACCAGATGAAACTTTTTGCCATTCACCTCAATGTCCACGTGATCCACCGTATCAAGAAGATAATTTATGATCCTTTCTTTTTCCCGGGAATCTCTGGACGAAGTCCAATCGATATAGGTACAGCTCCCTCCATTATTAAGCCACAATGACTTTGATCCATACACTGAATTCGGGCCAAGAACATCCAGCATCATCTGCTCATGATTCCCCCGCAGCAGTACGATATTGGGTTTATGTATTATATCTCTGAGTATATCAATGCCGCCGGCACCACGGTCTATCACATCACCAATAATGTACAGGGTATCACTATCGGAAAAGTGGATCATTTCCAGCATTTTATGAAATCTATCTATTTCGCCATGTATGTCCGACATACAATACACCATACTGCTACCTCATCCGAACGGCCAACGTTGCACGTGAACGATTTGGATCTCGTTCTCTCCTTCGACTTTGAAATATACTTTAAATGTCAATCCTTGAACCAGAAGATCAACCCCCGCACAATAGCAATCACCATAGAGTCCACAGCCGTCTGGTTCATATACCGCATGAATCTCATAATAGGGAGTATGAATCGTCCTATCCAACCCCTCAAGTAGTTTCTCGTTCTCACAAATCATTCGTTCTGTTCCTCCATGTCAGATTCAAGGCGCATCTCCCCTCAGCGCCGCCAGTTGGTATGCTCTGATCTGTTCCAGATTCTCCCGCTGCTTCACCGAATACAACCTGGTATACTCATCTGGGATTTCAAACTGCCGCGGGTACTGCGCCGCAAGTTGATAAACATATTCGATATCCCGAGCGAGAGTAGTCATTTCTCCGGAACAAGCAACATAGCAAATAGGATACGATAGCGGCGGACAGTGCTCTTCAAAAACCCCACTCATTTCGTCAGCAATTTCCCCGCAAAAACGCAGTTCCGTTCGCAGTATCTCGGAACGGTTTATCTCCTCCAACAGTGCAAGCATTTCCGGTGTATAATACTTCTCCTGCTCCTCCGGGATCAGCGGATCATTCGACCAAATCGTGATGTTCAGAACCTCATCAAAGCTGTGTTCGTGGTCGTGAACTCCATGCACAGAATAGGGATAGTACTCACCGACGCGTCCTCCGTTCCACGCATGAATCGCCTCACCGGCGATATACCGCATGGGCCCCACCTCGACCCAACCTGCGTTCATTCCTTGTTTTACAAGAATGGATGCCGACCACATATCCTCTTCCCAAGGAATCTGGAAAAAGCCCGCCGGACGATTCTTCTTCCAATAGCGAAGGAGCTTCTCATTCTTCAATCGTTCCCTCAAACGATTCAGTAAACTCACCATTACTCGACAAACGTTTTCCGGAACACCTGATAGTTAAGATCATCCCGAGGCGCACAAAACACGGCAAATTCCACCGTCTCAAAGCAGTGATTATACTCCTCCAATACGGTTTTCATCGCCTGTGCCACTACCTCCGGCGGATTTTGGAACGCACCGCAGCCAAACGCACCCAGAATAAGCACCTGTGTTCCCTGTTCCACCGCCACATCCATAATGCGGCGCATTCGCTTTTCATGTAGCCGCTGCAGCTCGTCGTTAGAAATGCCGGCCATTCGTCTTCCGTCCCCGGGGTTCATTCGGTTGCTCGGCTCTGCCCGCAGATTAGGTGCTGCACAGGTTAATACATTGACCGAATACCACATTCGTTCCGGAAGCTTTCTTGGTTCACTGGTGTCTGATTTGAACACCATGACTCCCGGCGTATAGATGCAGTCATCGTTATGCAAAGGGTCCCTATCTCTGCGATGCGGACGATAGAAGTCATCCCACATCTTCTGACAGGACAGGCTTGCGTACAGTGTAGAGCAGCGGCACAGGCACTCCTCCTGAGCGGATGCTCCACGCTCCACCCCACCGCCGGGATTGCTCGCTGAGGCAAAATTCAGCACACACACATTCTTTCCCGCGTATCGCTGTGCCGCTTCAAAGCTTCTCCTGCGGGAAACAACTACCGTTACCTCTTTCTCAAAGCGCCGCTCTCCGCTATGAGATGCAACACGTGCACTCTCCGGCACAAAAAGCTGCTTTTCCAGCGAACGCTCTACAGCCTCTTTCAGCGTAGGATGCGTGTTATACAGGTATCTTGTATCCTCAAAAATCTGAATATTCTCTGTTCTTCCCATGATGATTTCCTCCAACCATAATGTCATTCCGTATGCGTTAACGCATGAAAGTGTTCATATTTCCACGTTCATTGCTCCCTATTATGATCAGCATACCATAGTCTGTTCTCCAAATTTAACGAGCACAATTATTATTTGCAAATAAATCACTTTGTGTTATCTTTTGGGTTTATTTCCGCAAGGCTAACACCCAAAAGCCGCTCCGTAAGCGCACGGGCATCATCGCCAAATATCTTATCGATCAATCTGCGCACTGCGTACTGCTCCACATCTAGCTTTGCCCCTGCAGAAATCAAAATTCGCGCAGTATCCTCCTGATTGCAGGCAAGTGCCATCAGCAAAGGTGTCACTCTGAAATAACGTACCTCTCCGGGAATCCCGATTCGTATGCTTGAATATATTCCACGATCAATCTCATCCGGTGAACCGTTTTTCCGAAGCAACAACTCTACATTTTGCGTTTTTCCTGCCGCGGCCGCCCAGCACAAGGCTGACGCCTGCATCTCAACCGCTTCTTTCAATGCACAGCACACCAACAGAGAATCGTCCCCTTGAAAGCTAAAATCATAGTTGCCGAAACATCGTGACAACGTCGGATCTATCTCCAGTAATTTTTCCAGCATTGCAGAATTATCCGCCTGACATGCATCCATCACCATTTGATTTGCGAATCGCACTTCCTCTTTGATGCCGAAGTTTTCTTCAAAGAAGACTTTTTTCACTCGCCAATCCAAAAAAGGATCTTCTTCCGTCGGTTCTCTCATCCAACTGTACAGTTTCTCTGCAATCTGTGCCAAATTCTGGTCATTGCGCTCCTGCCAATGGTGTAAACCATATCTCACCCCATTTTGATGGTATTCAAGGTCCGTCACGTTTTCAATCACATCCATGCGCTTTGTTCCGATCCGTTCCTCGGTTAGCGCAAGAACACGGAGCAGGAAATCTCCATTTGCCTCCTTTAAGCACCTCAGCACTTCTTCCCTCGATTCTCCATCCAACGCTCCATTTTCTATAGCATTCTTTACCCACCGCCAATTCCGACAGGAAAGAACATTCATTGCTAATCCACTGACCCCTTCACGCCACTGTGATGAATAGACCCGAACCTTTTTTGTAATCTTTTTTACAACGCTTACCGGCATCCACCAATCAACCGTATCAGCATCCATTACCAAATCCATATGATCGCTCAAGTAATCAAAAAACGGAGCAAACTTTTTCGTTGTTACACCAACCAGCGCTCCCCACATCCAGGAAATATCGCCAATGCCATCGCAAAGCTTCTTCCAGGAGTCGAGTAGTTCCTTATATGGAACGCCATGTCTGCACGCGCTGGCAGCAATCCTCAGGATGGTTCCCTTCGCCCACTCTTCTCTGCAAACATCGGGACGGTATTCAGCAATAAGAAGGGTCCTTTTTATTATTTCATCTGGTTTGTGCAGAAAAAAGCTCTGTCTGAGTTGAGCGCGCAGAGCTTCTCTCACATCATCATCCGAATAAAGACCTGCCTTGAGCTGATATTCCAGTCGGCTTACATTGCACATTTCGGCAAATGCACCCGGTAGAAACTTCACAGTACTGAACAGTGCCTCTTCGCTGAATTCACCCAACTCTTCACCGAACACCGCCGCAACGCACGCCAACTGATCCGGTTCAAATGCAATCGCCACCGCATGGGATACTGCCGAACTTTCTGCTTTCCATACTCCCCGCCAACCGGAAAGGACTTTAGCGGCATCAAGGCTGCCGCTGATGATCGCCGCCGCAAGGGGCGTACAGCAGTTGATTACAACCGTATCCTCTATGTAGCATCTATTGGAGGGATCACCGGAAAACCGCTGAGTATTTTTCATATCACATATGGGCGCAAGGACCATTTCCGATAAATCGTTACCATTGCAATCCCATCCGTTTTCCAGCAAAGACAACACTCGGTCCGGTTGATTCAAAACAGCCGCTTCCATCAACAAGCTTGTATAAGACATCCGACAGGTTTCATTTATTTGTCTTATTCTCCCTCCGCAAGGTTCGCCCGGTCTGATGTTCTCTTCTGAATGGTCTTCCTGATCTTTTCTGGCATAGACAGGCGAGTAGATCGTCTCCTTTTTCTCTGTCATCGTGGCACCTCCTTTGCATAATCATACCAAAGCTTATCTCCCAAAATTAACGAACAGGTTGTTTTTTCTTTTTGGGTGTGATATTCTTTTTTTATAAATTTCAAGGAGGACATCCAAATGAAATTGACCAGCGAAGCAGATAAAAAGCAGGCAAAAAAGAACTATTCCTCCACTGTGCAAAGTCTGCTGGATATTTGGCGCGTTCTGGACCAATACGCCAGTGCGGAGCACCCGCTGAGTGTTGCCGAGATTGCGGAGATCCTGAAAAACGGAAACGAGGAAGCTGCCTCACCCAACACAATCAATCGCAAGCTTCCGGCTCAGGTATCCTCCATGGAACAGCTCTACCCCCACCAAGTACTTCAGCAGGAGGATTCCCCTTCTGTCATTCAGACATACACCTCGGGAAGCACTCTTCACGTCGTTGTTGAAAACAGGGACGGCGAAGTCTTTCGCGAGGACGATCTGACTGTTATTGTAGAACCAAAAGAAATTAAAGTTCCCTCCTATTCCACGATCGACAAACTGCTCCAGCATTTTCCCGATACTGAAGACGGTGCTTTCCCGTTTAAACTGAAACGCGTTCGCGCAGTCAGCAAAAACGGCAGAACACGATATGTTCCCTACTCTGACTGGGAAGACACATTCAACGACCAGACACAGACAAAAAACAATCAACCTCGCCGCTATTATCTGGAAAGCGTTCTCACTCCCGCCGAGTGGCGCATTTTCTCTGATCTGGTGCAGGTCTATCCATACATCAGCCAGAACCAGACCGAAAAATTTCTCAATGTGCTGAAGCAGATCTCGCCCGGCGGGTACAGCCGTATCGGCTCACGCTACGCCTTTAAGCGCGGCGACAACAAGCAGTTTAAGAATATTGCCATCCTCGACAAAGCGATCAAAAACCGAAAGGTCGTTATGGTGCAGTACGGAAAATATGTCCTAAAGAATGTGGATGGCACTTGGAAACCAGTTCTGACGGCCCGAGAAAAAGGAGCCATGAAAGTTGAACCATATGCCCTGATCTGGTCAAACGGCTACTATTATCTGGTCGGCAAGCGCTATAACATGCTGAATCTCCGCGTTGACCGCATTATCTCCGTGGCGGAGATCGATGAAAGCTTTGAAAGAGACGGAAGCTTTGACCCCTTTGTGTACCGTGACCGCTCCCCTGTTATGTACTCCGGACGAAACCAATTCGTCAAAATGCGCTGTAAGCTCACGCTGATGAACACTCTGTTGGACGTATTTGGTTCTCAGACAAAGTTTTCCACTCCAATAGAAGATTGGACCGAGGTCACACTGCCCTCCGTGGCGCCGGAAGGTGTTAAGCTCTTCGCCATGGAATACGCCGACGGTGTTGAGGTTCTTGAACCCTATTCGCTCCGCGAGGATATTCGTGACTCACTTGAAAAGGCACTGAAGCAGTATAAATAATGATACAGACCGCCGTCCCGAAAGGAACGGCGGTCTGTGTCGTTATTTGGTTATGTCTTCAATTATTCTCGCACAGTCCGCACAAAAGTCATCCATTTTCTGAGCGAAAACCTTGTACGGATCTTCTGGTGTTTCCTCGTGCAGCACTTTTGTCGCATCCGCGATCAGAACGGGAATGATTCGGAAATCCTCATCCATTCCATCACGAATTAAGTATTCATTGTTCTGATTAACTTTAGCTTTGCTCTCGCTCAACGGGAACAGTATACCGCCTGTTTTCGCCTTTTCAACAAACATATAGCTCATTACCTGGAAAACATCATTTCGAACATAGGTATCCCATTTATCGTCAACTTTCGTGTATGCATCCTCCCACGCTTTGCGGTACTTGGCATCCAGTACGATGCTGTTCTTTTCTTTTCTCAAAATAAAATCAGGCTTGAATATGCGCTTAGCCGTCTTTTTTTCTTTATCCAAAATAACGGGGATTTCTTTCTGCGCTTCTTTCTCCATATTTTGGAACACCGTTTTCTCAAGAAACAGCTCCCAAAGTCTGTCCATAGGAATCAGCACGCCGCCCACCTTCTCACCGGCATTCTCAAATAACTCCAGTCCGAGATTCTTCAGGATCATCCGTGCAGTGCGGCGCACGACCTCATATCGGCGATGGAGCGGGTGTGCAATGGTTCGCTCGGTCTGGTTGAGAATTCGTTTCAGATTGGCTGCCGTAATTTCCTCCGACCCCAGCGACCACCCCAATTCCTCCAGCGGACGGCGCAGCGACTTGTCCTTTTCCAGAGTTTTTCGTATGGTTTCCTTTGTCTCGCTCCGTGCAAGCAGACAGCCATACGCCGCAAGGATCAGATGATTGATTGGATTATCTGTCGTGAACTCGCGGGTGGAATAGGCAACCTTTCCGTTTTGCAGCGGGTTCAGTCGAATGTGACGGGCAATATCCAGCCGTCCCCGGGGGCGGGCATCGTTATACTCGAAAGAACGGTACTCACGATATACGCCAATGGCATACGCCTCCTTGAGCTGGCGAAGAAATAGCTGTCCCAACAGTGCTTTGAACATACTGCCCGGCGACGCACTGACATCCATATCCGTAAGGATCTTCCACGGGATCAGGTCTGTTTTTTCCAGAGCATACCGCAGGAAGTAGTTTTTGTTACTCTCTCCGTCAAAGCGGGAATGGATGATCACAGTTTTTCCCGCATAGCAGAGTACACCGGCATACTTTTTGGTGTAGTACTTTCCGCCGAAGGGACCGAATACCGTGGGACATTTCTCCTCACTTTTGTCCGTCTCTTTATCGCCCACCAGTTCGCCCGGTATCAACACCTCAAATTTTCCATCGCCGATCTGTTCCTGGAGTTCTTTGCAATACTCCCGCCATTTCTGATCCGTCTCGGGAATCGTAGAATCGGGAACCTCAGAGTAGTCCGTCAGGACAAGATACTCGTTAGACATATTCATTATTCTTGTTGACCCTGCAACGGAGTGTTGCTCGTGACCTCTTCTTGCTTCCCTGCATTCGGCGGCTCTTCATTTGTGGAAGTAGATTTCTTGAACCATTTACCCCACAACGCGCCATCTTCGCCCAGTTCTTTTTCCACATCAATACTAGAGCCGCGCAGATATTCTCTCAGCAAGGATTTTACGCGATACTCCCAGACCCATTCCATAACGCGGTTAAACAACTGCATGTCCTCGGATGTGTCATTCTGCTCTTCGAATACATAGGTAGGGATTCCGCTGAACTGTCCCTGACTGATATAGTACTCCTCACCGAGGTGATGTTTCTTAAAGGTGTTATCGCTCTTATTAAAAGCATGTACCCTTGCTGCAATTTCTTTTGCAATTTTCGCTTTTTGATCTCCTGCCGCATCAAAGAACTTTCCGTTCCTAAACGCTTCTTTCAGTGATGTCTCATCCACATCCACCTTGATCCAGGTAAATCGGCGGCGCAGGGCGAAGTCCATGCTTTCAACAGAGCGGTCAATGTCATTCATCGTGCCGATGATAACCACATTTTCGGGGATGTAGAAGCCACCATCGAAGCATGTATAATAGAATTCATCCTGCTTTGTGAATTTCTGCTCTGTGTCACTCTCCTTTTGTTTCCATTCGCAGATCTTCGTCAATTCTTTCAGTCGAACCTCGTCGTTCTTGTCAAAAAGATGATACGTCGTGAGATTGGCGTACTGGGTCTTTATGCCATTCTCTTTTCCGCGCTTATCTCCCTCCAGACAGAACATCAGCTCGCCGAACACCTTGGAAAGATCGGCACGGTTGATCTCGTCGATAACAAAGAAGAATTTGTTCTCATCCACCCATGCTTTGTATGCTTCATATGCTTTGCAGTCCGAACTGAGGCCATACTTCTCGCACTGTGTGCAGTCCGTGTCACTTACACAGTTTTCATGACATTTGTCGTTTTTCCGTATTTCTTCCTCTTTACATTTATTTCTCCACGCAACATAGCGGCAGAATTTCATGAAGATACCGTCCATGCGCTTGAACTGCATTTTCCCACCCACATCAACAGGACGCAGGCCTTCCACGAAATCGGTATAATCATACGAGGGATGGAATTGAACGAACTCAAACCGCTTTTTGAGATCTTCGCTGGTCAATGAAGCAAAGTGTTTTGCAACCTCACGCGCATGATATGTCTTTCCCGTACCCGGCGCACCGGTAAGGACGATCTGGTGAATGCCGTTATCGATCAGATCGACAAGTTGATCTTTAACCTTATTTTCCACACTGTCACCTCCATTTTTCCCCTTACTATTGTCGTTTTTCTGATTTACTGATTGTGGAATGTAATCGATCTTCATAGAAATGGGCTGCAAGGAACCTTTTTCCTTTATCTTCTCGTTCAATTTTTTCAAATAGTCCCCAACAAAGGCCCAGTTTTTGCCGTTGCTGTGTCCTGTATAGAGGTAGTATTGTTTTGCACCAATTATAATCTTTACATCTTTTTCGTACGGGTCATCATTAGACCCCTTAGATTGCAAATACTCAGCATGTTCTTCCACAAGGGAGATCATTTTTTTACCTTGTTTTTCGGGCTTCAGCCTATTAATGGTACTAACAATTTCTTCGTTAGAGCCGTTTAGTATCCCTTTATGGTGCGAAACAAGGGTTTGAAATGCTGCAATATACCAACACCTGTCGGTTTTTTTTGCAGGAGGTATCTCCCTTTCCTCTTGCCCATGGAAAAAAATAATTCTCTGTATTGTTGCTCCTTCGACATTTGTTGTTATACCCTTAATTTTGAAATAGCTTTCCCTACCGATACTGGGGATTTCCTGTAAGTTAAGCTCTCCCATTCTGCCTATATCCTCAACTTCCCTGTCAATTTTCTCACACATTTCGTCGCTCAGAAAAATCGAGCAAAGAAATGCCTGTGAAAGTTTTCTTCCACTCTACCGTTATACTGTTACCTCTTACACCTGTTTGTTACCCCATCTGATCCCCACATTCTCCCAAACTTCCGCAGGCAACACCCTATGCATCGTCTTCAGCAGGCGGCGCAGAAGCACCTCGTTGCCTGCATGGGTGGGATCTACTGTGCAGTCCTTCCCGGGACACTGCTCCTTCATCCAGCGCTCCACGGCGGCGGCAAAGGAACGGAACTGGTGAATTTCCGTCACACGTTTCCCCTCGTCTTCGAGTTCCTCAGCCTCGCCGTCCAGAATAAGCATGAAATCATGTGCTCCCGTAACTTCCGCCACTTCCTTTGCAAACCGTCCACCGGACAGAAGTCTGCTCACAGGTCGGGCACCATCGACAGCACGGCTTTTCTTGTTCTCTCCGTCAAGATGCAGCGTCACCAGTTCGCCGCCCAGAGGAATCGAGCAAAGGTACGCATGCGCTGTCTTTCCCTTACCCAGCCGCTCCAACACCTGTGCGTAGGAGGCAATCTGCGCGGTATATTCCTCGCGCAGCCTGTGTTCAAAGTCCTGACGTTTCTCCTCTTTACGGAGCCGGTCGGTCTTGTAGTCCACGACCGTCCATGCGCCATCCTTCCAGATCGCCAGATCGATCACACCCTGCACATCCAGATTCTTGTCCGCAGCATCCGCATCGGAAATATGAGAGGATAAATGCTGATACAGCATACTGCTTCGATCTGTCTCCCGGAGAATAAAGGACAGTTCCGGATAGCATCGCCCGCCATCCAGCAGCTTGCGCATCGACGATTTAGGATCCGACAGGAATTTCACCGTCTGCGATGCCGCAAGAGCAATCTCCTCTGCCCACACGTCAGGGTCCTTCTCTTCGGGATCCTTCAGCAGCATCTTCTTCTGCGCTTCGGTCAGTGTTTCCTCCGGCAGCGTCTCCATCACCGCCTGACGGGCAAATTGGAAGAGCGAATCCGCATCAAACTTCTGCTTTCTCACCGCCAGTTCCATGATCCGGTGAACGATCGTCCCCCAGTCCGGGCCGTGGGGACTGAACGCTTCCTCCGCTTGCGCATCGTCGCTCTGCACCATCAGGGTATCAGAGAGTGCGTCTGTCTGCACATCGTCATCCCGATCCTTGCGCTTCACCACGCTGCGGGATTGATGATCCAGCTTGCTGGGCGTGATGGCATACTGCTTCCATTTCAGATGATCCTCAGCCAATGCACAGAGGTCACGCTCTACATTGTAGGTATCCACTGCGGCAGCTGCAGCAGCACCGGCGGTAGTCTTTGCCGTCGCCGAAAGGGGCGTATCTGGATCAAGGCAAGCAAACTGCTTGCCGAAATTCGGGTCCGCTTTATCCACGCGTTCGCACTTTGCCGCGATGATCTGCCAGTATCCCTTGGCACGGGCTGTCTTGGCATCAGGGTCACCGCACACCAGCAGCATACTCTTTGCTCTCGTCGCTGCGACATAGAGCAGTCGAATAACCTCCGCATCCAGATACTTCTTCTCTCTCGCCTGAAGAGAAATACCGCCTGTGGGTGCCGTTTCCCAAAGCATCGGCTGTCCGCGAACGGACGGTTTGCTCTTCTCGTTCTTACGCTCATAAATGCAAGCAAAATGCTCTACTCCATTCGCTCCGCGTTTCATATGCGCGGTCAGCGTATCGCTGCTGTCGTTGGCATAGGGCAGGATCACAATCTCACCCTCCAAGCCCTTTGCCTTGTGAAGGTTCATCACACGAACCGCATTCGCGTCTTCTTCCAATGCAAGTTCGTGCTCCACGACCTTCTTGCCGCATTCCCGCGCAAACTCTACCAGTGCGGAAAAACCGCGCTCCGGCGAACGCCGCAGGAGCTGCAGAAACTGCTGCATATAGGAGTAGTCTCGTTTTCTTTGCGTGATATCCTTGCAGACTCCCCAGATTCCATATCCACCGTCGGCCAATTTCTCAGCGACCGACACAGCCGGGTTCACCTGCATAAACTCACGCAGTTCTAGGATCTCCTTCAGTGCCGCACACAGTGCCAGAACGTCCTCATCCTTTTTTTCCGCGTTGGAAAATGCCGCACCCAGTTTTTCAAGCCGATCGTCGTTCAGCGCACCGGACACACTGTATTTGGATTCATCCGCATACGCTTGCTGCAGGAATCTTCGGATCGCGGGAAGTTTGATACCGTAGCACAAAATCAGCACCTTTCCAAGTGCGAAATCGCTTCTGGGCTCATTCAAAGATTCCAAATGCATCAGAAGTTTCTGAATGGGTTCGATCTCCTGATAGATGCGCTTTCCTGTGGCATTGACAGGAATACCGGCCTCGATCAATTCCGCCGCATAATAATCCACACTTGCCTTTGCTGGGGGCAAAATCAGGAAATCGCTGTATGCTGCGGGATGAGAATCGTTTCCAACCGGCACGCCATCACGCACCATAGCCCGAATAAAGGCCGCCACTCTGCGCGCATCTTCACCTTTGCGCTCATCGGCTTTTCCCTCGCCAGAAGGATACCAGGCAGTACGCGCCAGACTGCATTTCCCCTTGTTCGATTCCATAGGCGAAAAAAGAGCCTGGTAGAATCCGCCGTCCAAACGTTCGGTCACAGCATCCATTTCCCCGGGAATTTTAGATGATTGATCCGGCTCAAATACCTTTTGCGTCAAGGTACAAATTTCCTCCGTACTACGGAAATTCAGTTTTAGATGCTCAACCTCGCCAATCCCCGAACGGAAAATCTCCTCAACTTTTTTGTACACATCAATATCCGCGCCGCGGAAGCGGTAAATCGCCTGCTTGGGATCACCCACAAGGAAAAGACTTCCGTCTGCAGGTTTGCACTTTCGCCAATCCAGATCAAAAGCTCCCTCTGCAGTGAGATAAAACAGGATCTGCGCCTGAACGGGATCCGTATCCTGAAACTCGTCCACATACAGAACCCGATACCGATCATGAAGCACCCGCCGTGCCTCCTTACTGTCCCTGAGCATATCCCGGGTGAATACCAACAGATCATTTGAACTGACGATGCGTTTCCTGCGTTTTTCTTCTTCAAACTCTCTCTCCAGTTCCAGCATGATCGGCATACAACGGCTATGGATCAGTTCTTTTGTGAGTACCGAGACACATTTCTGCGAGGCTTCCCACAAATCGCTAATACATTTCCATTGCGCTTTCAACGCAGAATCTGCACTACCCTTCTTCGGTTTCACGCTTTGCAGGAACTCATCTGATTTGTACTTTTTTAACGGATTGTCTCGAAAGGACACCATCACGGCAAGCTGCAGGGCGTTTTGGGAATCGGACACAAACTCCGCTTCACTTTTTGAAAGCAGTTCCGCTACTTTCTCGTCCAGCAGTTTCTGCGCCTGTTCGCACCCCTTCACGGCTGGCGGCAGTTTTCTGTGCAGGTCTTTCATTTGCGTGCAGATGGCAGGGAGATGATCCTTCATAGATGGCGAGTTTTCCGCCACAAACCGGATCTCACCATCTTTCATGCCGCACAACGATGCAAATGCATCTGCGAGGTCGCGAACTTGAATACCCAATGCTTCGATACGCGCAAATCTCGAATGATCTTCTCTGTACTTACGCACAAAGAACTCCCTGGCCAATCCGTTTTCGTCATCGATGTAGGTCATCTCCATACCAAGTCCGGACTCAAACGGCAGACTCTCCAGCATCGTCTTACAAAAGCTGTGAATCGTGCTGATCTGCATTCTTCCTACAGCACGGATCAAATCATTGATCTTCTGTTTTTTTGCAGCATCCTGCTCTTCATCGCGTTTACGCCGCAAAATGCCATCCAGACGCCCCCGCATTTCTTCGGTCGCTTTATTGGTAAAGGTGATGACGGCCATATTCTCCGGTTTGCACCAACCGCCGATCAGTTGACTGGCAATGCGGTGCACCATCGTGTCGGTCTTTCCTGCCCCCGCTCCGGCTTCAATCAGATAGTTTTTTTGATAGGTTGCCGGACCGGATTCACCTTTTAGTGTTTTTCTCAAGTTTTGTTCTCGATCCATCGGTCACGATCTCCTATCTCAAATTCATGCAGAATTCACTGTAGACGCACTTTTGGCTGCACTCGCGTTCCTCATCAGACACTGCCTTCATTTTCCCGTTCTCCAGTGTCAGGCAGGGCGACCATTCCATGCAGTTTTTCTCGTCTTCGATCCATTCCAACAAGCCCTTTACGATATTCGCCATTTCATCGCGCTTTTTGTCAACCCGGTAAAGCTCCTCACCGGGGGGAGCTTCAAGAAGCAGATACACCGCCTCATCGATTTTTCTGCCGGAAAGCTTTTCCTCCGCAAGCGTATAAAGATAGTGCTGAAGATGATAGGATTCATCCTTCTTAAAACGATTGGCATCACCTGTCTTGTAGTCCAGAATACCAATCGTTCCATTCTGCAGTTTATCCACGCGGTCAATACTTCCGGTCAAACGCAGCATTCTTCCATCAATATCAACCTCAAAGGAATCCTTTCCAAAGGGTCTTTCAACCGCACACACCGTTCTCCCACTCGCATCTGTCCATTTGATCGCATCTTCGATTATTTGTCTCGCTCTTTGCAGATCCTGTTCCTGCAGTTCTTTTCGGGATACCGGGTTTCTTGCTTCGCTCCGCCTGCACTCCTCTGCCATCAGTTCATCAAGATCCGGAACTTTATTATCCATCTTGAGTTGGTAATAGTTTTTCAAAACCTCATGGCAAAATGTTCCCAGCTCAGTTGCAGGCAGCCATCGGTTGTCTTTGTATTCCGGGATATCCGGTTTGCGAAGTTTGAGCACATTTTCCAAATAAAATCTCAGCGGACACTTATATGCTTTTTCCAGAGAAGAGCAAGAAAACGAGAAGCTTTCCATATGTTCCTTGTGTGTTTTTTCGCTCTGGAGCTCTGCTTTCTCACCGTTATCCCAAACCACTGAGTAGTCCGCAGGGAACCCACCGGACAGCATATGATCGCCTGCTGTTCGCAAATTTTGGGGGAGATAGGTAACCGTCTCCTCCGCGGCTCCCGCGGCCTCTCTGAGGTCAACATAGACAGGACACGGCTGCTGCTCCAGCATCCGTTCACTGTCATAATCGGGATAGCAGAACACAAATTCACCCTCGTGCTGCAGAACCGCTTGCATCAGCCGGAAAGTATTTTCATTTTCCTGAGACTGTGCAGTTTTCATGCCGGAAAGCTTCACTCTGTCTGCATCACGCATAATCGGTGATTCCCGTCCCGCACCCTGCAGGGCATCGCGGCTCATTCCCAGAATGTAGAGTTTTTTTCTTCCGGTACATAACGACTGGGACAGCGGGACGCAGAAAAGCTTCCCCGGCTGCGCCGAAGAGTTCATGTAGGTGCAGTTCTCCATTAACCTCAGCAGGCGCTGAAGCAAAGTTTCATCCTGTCGGAGGGAACGAATTTCCGTTACCAACTGTGTTACAGCGGCATACGCGGCGGCCTCTCCGGGTCGCATCCGATTGGTAAACTTCAAGAGGAATTGGAGCAATTTCTCTTTTTGCTCGTGAAGATTCCCCGTTGGCTCTACAACAGAGAAAAATGCTTCAAAAAAAGCAGACCACTCGTCAAAATGCGTAGACAAATTCTTCTCATCTTTGATTTGCTGCAAAAAGTTGAAATATCGCTCTTTTCCCCAGCCTACGCGCAGTTTCCGCAACTGCTTAGCGAGAGTGTAGCGATGCGGCGGAACACATACTCCTGTTTCGATTAGTCCGCACAGCTTTTCCACGTCGTAGTTTTCCTGCAGAAACTGCGGCAACTGGGATATCAGTGTATAAATACCGCTGCCAGTCATAGGGACACCCGTCCCCATCGCTACGGGCACCCGAAATCGGGCAGCAGTCTCGTGAATATGCTGCGCATACTCACCGGAAAGATAAACGACCGCGCAATCCTCAACCGGTGTGTCATGTTCCAAAATATCACGGAACAAAAATCTCACCTCAGTGTCCACACCCCGGCAGCGGCAGAATCGGCTTCTTATATTAAGGTCATCTGGAATATCGGCAGTAGGCGCATTGCCTCCCAGCGCATTCTCCGGCGGACGGATCCCTTCCGGCGCACTCACAGGTACAACAAAAAGCTTGTCCCCCGCCAATTTTTCCAGCAGAGCGCGCTCCAGCTTGGATGGCGCGTAAGAAGACAGCGCCACATAGCGCCGTCCATCCTGCACGGCATCCTCAGCCGCACACTTCAGAATATCGGTTCTGTCCCATACCCTATGTTTCTCTTTTTTCTCGGCATAGAGCACCCGCAGCTTCTGCGTGTCATCCAGTTTGTCCGATCCGGACACCTCGGAAATACACGCCATATCCAGCTCGCAGAAGGTCTTAAACAGCTCCTTCGCCACAGCCAGATCTTTTGCGGCTTCTCTATCGTAGTACTCAGGCGGCTCCTCTTCCAGAATCTGCAGGATCAGCTCCGCCGCCTCATTATCGCTTACAAGTCGCGGTGCCCCCGGCTGTGAAAGTCTGTGAGCGCATAGGTCCATTGCCAGCGACATGGGCGATTCAGCAGTCACACCGACCAGACAAACGCCTGCGGCGGCGCACTGCTGAAGCAGGCGCCGCCCCTCGGATCGTCCCGCGCATACCAGAATAGTTTCCTCGGGAAACCCATCCCCCTGAAGCGCTTCTATTAATTTTCTCAGATCCTTCATAAAACTCAGGTCCTTTTCAGAATTGAGACAACACTCCTACGGTGCTACGAAATAAGGTTACACCAAGGGAATCATTGCCATGCAGGATACCACCTTATTTTAATGCAAACGCTCAATCCACTTGCCATCTACGCCAATTTTGCCGATCAGTCCTTCTTTTTCTACTGAGAAGGCACTCTCATAATCGGAAAAATCAATTTTTTCATAATCACACGGGATAAGGTAATGAGACGAAATACCTATCAGAACACCCTTTTTCCCGAAACGATCCACAATAAAGAATTCTTGCTCTTTACCTGTTATACCCGTGATGTTCCACGAACCACCAAAATCTACTCTTTCAGGAATATTTGTAAAAGCAAATGGAGTAACACCCTCCTCATACACCTGTCCCTGTGTTTCCCACGTCAACACCAGCCCCCAATAGCCGTTACGTTGGGCAGCGAAAAGGTTATGTGGCATTCCCCTAATATAACAGGGATCGCAATGATATGTATATATAGATTCGTAACAGTATGGACCGCATCTGACCTCTACTACTTCGTCCTCATTTCTCTCCAGAATATATTCATACAAGTTTTTAATAGGGTATTCATATTTTCTCTTTTCGTTCATAATATTGCCTCCATAAAATTGTTATATAAATGAACATAAATATCATACCACAGCACACAATCCCTGTCAATTCCGCACAATTTGACTTGATATGATCCAGTATATCTTATCTGATTTGCAAAATTAACGAGCAAAAATGTAATCTCAGCCAAAACTCAATTTTCTTCTCTCGTCCGGCTCAGATACTTGCCCAACCGTGGGATCACTTCCTCTCTGGTTTCTTCATCTACATACCGCATGAACTCCTTTACCGCCCAGCTATCCAGATCCAGCTTCGCGCCGCGGTCAAGAAGAAACTCCGCCGCTTTCCACTGTTTTCTCAAGATCGCTCCCATCAGGGGTGTCATCGGCATACGCTTCCAGCGGTCAATGTAAAAGCTGATCCCTCCACACCCCAGTTCATCCGCGTCTGCGCACTGCTCCAGCAATCCCTCCATCAGGGATATCTGCCCGAACATCGCAGCATAACAAAGCACGGTCGCTTCGATTTTCACATCACGGTGAGTTCTAATGATCATAAAATCGCTCCTATGACGTTGCCTGGGACAGTCTTTCAGTTTCTCCACCAATAGTTTTGTTTTACCGAAAGCGGCAAGCAGTGGCTCCGCCCAACCGCTCACCAGCTCTTCATCTCCCAATGGTACCGCAAGAGTAAGATTCGCGTTCCGCTGCCCCCAGTCATGCAGGATCTCACGCTCTTCGTCCGCCTCAAGCTCATTCGTCAGCAGTGTTCGCATTCTCTCACGGATATCGCCCTGATCGCGTTTGGGTGGAAAAGGAGTCGGATTCTCCGCTAAATAGGCAAGCAGCAGCAACCGATTTTGGAAAGATACACCGACGCGTCCATTTGGCATTTTCTCCGTTGTCTCCGCATATTCAATCGTGGCATGGATCGGCTCACTTTTAAAGTACCCGTTTTTGAGCACCCATTTTAGTAATGGTGTACTATCGGTATTGATTACAGCTCGCGCGAACCAACTGAGATTTTTCCCATCGCCGGGGCAAATCGTTGTATAACGAAGTAATGTACGAAGAGTTTTTTCGCTCGTATAATAAGCCGAAAGCGCCCCCCTATCAACAACGATCTGAGCATACTGACTGAGATAGGTGATTGTTTTCTCATCAATTATGTAATTACCTGCTCTCTCACCCAGCTTGATCGTTTTGTTTTGTCCGAGGCAGCGATAAAGAAGCTCCTCGTTTCCTTCTCTCGCCGCAGCAAATACCAGTTCCACCTGCACAGATTCATCCTCAATGATGAACGGATAATTTTCCATCAAGTACAGTAGCTTTTCAATTTTATCCCGATCAAACTCCGGAAGCAAAGTCTGTGTAAGGACTTTTCCTAACTCCATAATCTCTTGCGGTTCATAGGCACACCGTTCCAGTTCCTCTTTGAATTGATCAATCGAACATCGTCTGAATGCGTATGCGTGCTCTAAACAGTCCCATCGCCGACATTCGTTTCTACCGGACGTCATCATCTTAATATGCCCATCCCCCTCGGACAAAACCAACTTGCGGGCCTTTTGATACTCGAAGTTTTCTTCGCGATCCGGCAGCATGAGCATAGCGGCAACCGTTCCGTTTTCCATCCTCTCCGTTTCTTTTCTCTCAAGGAGGACACGTACACACTCAGGATTTGCATACAGCAACGCGACCGCCAGCGGTGTAACTCCAATATGCCCTTGTTCATTGCTGTATTTCAGGCGATGGAATTCTACATACGATTTCTCAGGATGCACCGTGGTTTTCTTTCGCCGACTCTCCTGAATCATCGCCAAGATGGAGTCCAGTGAGTCAGCATTGGGTGAAAACCCTCTGCCAAGAAGCACGCGGACATGATCAGGTTTGTTCATCGCCGCAGCGACCGTGAGAACCGGAGCTATAAGCTTCGAGTATACGTTTGTGTCGTTATTTCGCCAATCCCGCTCCTCCGGCTCGTCACCTCCGGTCCAGTTCAGCGGTATGCTCTCTTTCAGCAGAGCATAATCGCCCTCGGGACATATCCCGAGGATGCGATCAAAAAGCTCCGCCGAGCAATCCAGCGCCAGTTCCAACAAATTTCGTGCCTTCGTGCGATCTGTGATCAACGCACCGTCAGCGATCAGTCTCAGCGCCAATTCTTCGTCATGATCGCGCAGTGCTTCCATCAATTCAGAATATATCTGTACTTTATTTCCCATGTTTCATTTTCTTCTCCCCTATGCTTCGTCAAACGGTGCAGGAGCGACACTTTGCCGCTACTACTCTTCATCACCGTCCACCATGTTTTCCAGTGCTTTTTTTACCGCACGGCTGGACGGCGGCTGATATTCAAAAAACACCTTCTTAACAGCTTCGCTGTATGCTGCGCATCCGTGCCGTGCGATCACCCGAACACACTCATCAGAATTGGTGATTCCATTGAGAAGGAACTCCAGCTGCGGCTCTCCGTTCATGTGTTCGTTATAAAAGCTGATCACCCTTGTGAGCGTTGCGGCTGCATTGATCGAAGACTCATCACCGCATTCCGCGCAGAGATTTTGCAGACGGACCAAAACCGCAGCGGTAAGCGCCCATTTCTGCACAAAACTCATATCATCCAGCAGGTGTCCGGTTTCCGCACCGTTCACCCCCTCAATGATGTTCTTCACAGCTCCCGATTCAATAATGGCGACATACTGGGAGTAGTAGCTCATGAATGACCTTGCCACCTGAGCGGATTGCAGATACTGTGCCACAAAAGGCAGATCAACGGAAAAGCCGTTCTTCTCCATCAGACCAAGCATCACGGACAGATCCTCCCAGCCGCGCGCTGTAACCAGTCCCGTACCATCCTGTCCCTTCTCAAAGATATAGAAATGCCGTTTGTGATCATCCAGATAGGACAGCACGACCGGATGGATATTATTCTTGACCATATACTTTCGCCAGACCGCGTAATCAGGGCGCAGCCACAGAAGACGCATGCGATCCGCCGTCACTGCGTCCAGTGCCTTTGCACTGACATTATAATCCGACGGATTTCCCGCCAGAACGAGCATCCAGCCATCGGGAATCATATGCGGTCCAAAGCTCTTACTTTGCAGTAATTGCAGCATGACCGGGCGCAGGGTCTCACTGGCACAGTTAAATTCATCCAAAAACAGGATTCCCTCATCTTTCCCGCTCTTCCGCATTGTGTTGTACACCTCAGCAACGATCTCGCTCATCGTGTACTCCGTCACAGGAACATCCGTCCCATTAAGTTCCATTGCTGTCAGCTTTGGCAGGCCGATAGCACTCTGACGGGTATGATGCGTTATCGAATACGAGAGAAACGCCAAGTTCTGTTCTTCCGCCACCTGACGGACTACCTCGGTTTTTCCAATGCCTGCCGGTCCCATCAGGCATACCGGTCGCGCTCTGCGGCGATCCACGCAGTAGTTCCCTCGCGCATCTTTGGTAAAATAAATCTTTACCGTCTGCTCCAGCGCGGTTTTTGCCTGGGCAATCGTTACATTCTCCACCACTTGTGCTTTCATATCATTCTTCCTCCTCGATCTTCAGTCGATTATCCTCTGTAATATATACTTTCGCGATCCAATCGGGTACCTGCGGCATAAATCCATAAACATTACGTCGCGGAAACAGAAAAACTGTCCGGTAATCCGGGGCTTTCTCCGGGAAGTCGCCGAAGCCATCTGAAAAATACAACAGGCCCTTAAATCGACCTTCTCCCTCGCACTCCAGCTGATTTAAATAGTGAAAAACCGGGCGAAAATCCGTTCCTCCGCCCCCCTGCATCCGGATTTCGCTGAGGAGATCGGATACATTGTCCTCGGCTGAAATCTCTCGCACCGATTGTATCGCTGCGTCGCATTGGATCAGATGCAGTGAAGCTTCTGGAATCAGACCATCCCGCACAACCGCCAACAGTTCACTGAGGAATTCCTCCATCACTTCGCCACAGCAAGATCCAGAGGTATCGATCGCTACCGCAAGTTTGAGTACTTTGGCATCTTCCCTCAACTCCTCCGGTTCAATAAACGGCACATCGCCCGTCTGTTCCAAGCCAACATGATACCAAAGGCGGCTGATAGAATCCGGGTCTACCAACTGCCGCTCAGCATCCTCGGAAAAGCGTTGAAGGAATTCCGTATAGCTTACGGTGCTCTCCTCAACGTCGCGGTATACCTCGGACAGCTTACCGGCAATACTTCCCCAGTTGGCATGATCGCCCGCCGTCTCCAGCACATGCTGCACGATCTCCTGCCACAGTTCTGAGACTGTTCCATCGCTTCCTACGCTATCTCTGGACGCAGCCCAGAGACAATGATCATCGCAGCGAAACGGTTCCGCCCAGCGAATTACGCTATCAAGAGGCCTGGCCTCCTCCAGCCTCATACAGCAGCTCTCCAAGCTTTCCTCCTGCGAATCGAAATACAGTCTACGACTCTCCGGACTAAGCTTGTGCCATATTGACGCACCTTTTATCAGTTCCTCAAGCTGCGCGACCTTCAAGTCAGCGGCTATATCGAACGCCGCATCTTCTCCCACGCCCCTTTTACTGAAATGCCCCAAAAGACCGTGGAGCATAATATGACTCAGTTGCCGCTTCACGCTTTTCCGATCCGCAAGATAGTCCTCTAAAACTGTCTGCGGATGATAAAAGAGTTTTTTCCCATCTGTACACATGGGAATCGGCTCTTCGCTCTCTTCGTCCTCAAGCGCCCATACAGCGGGAAGGAGCTCTGGCATTTCCTCCGACATCTTCCTGCGCGAGTAGTGTAGAATTGTTTTCGCAAGTTCTTTTTTCTGTGTCTTGCTGTTTTGTGGGAGCTTCCCCATAATCGATCACCTCACTGCGCACAATTTATCATACCCCTAATACCAAAATTAACGAGCAGAAGCAAGTTGTCAAACATGCTTCTGCTCGTTAATTTTGGTAATTGTAATATGCTATTCTAATATTGCAGCATAAAGAGAGGCGGTTACGATAACATTTGAATTACAGTTTCTCCGTAGTTTAAACCAAAAAAGATTATTTGTCAATAAATAAACTTTTCTCTTGAACATGATCAGCAAATTGCCTCTGCTCGTCAATTTTGGTAGTGGTAATATATTATTCTGATGTCACAACAAATGAGAGGTGGTCACAATGACATTTGAATCGCAGTTTCTCGATAACACGAACCACAAGGACGGTTGTTTTTCAATAAGTAAGGTTTGCCTCCCTATTGAACGACTTTCCTTCTATTATGATGGCAGCAGTTGTATCTCTGTCTGCAAGCTGCCCAATGGCTCTCCCCAGGAATTGCAGGACGCACTTCTGCATGCACCCCACTTTTCCTCGGTTTACCACTTTGCGACACCGCTTTACGGGAAACCACTGCGGCTTATTCTTCTATCCGAGTCAACCGATCTCTCACGTCAGGCAGCAGCATACCTTTCCGGTATTCGCCTGAACCATACTCAGTCTGGTTCTCACGATTGGGACGAATTGGACGAATGTCTTGGTTTTCAAAGAACTTCTCATTATAATAAGGCTGCCAATTCTGACGATGTTCTTGTTCTCGGATCTATGGATCTCTTTTCAGAATCTTTAACCGAAGAAAGTATCCTCCTCAAGTCTGCCAAAGACCAGGAAAAACTCCTTCTGACACAGCGCTACAGCCAGTCGCCTTATCTGCTGTTTGAATCTTCATCAGGTACGCTTCTCACCCAGGAGTTCATCAATTATCTTAGCACCTGCAAGAACGAAGCACTGTTTGTAACCCTGAACCACAAGCAATATAACCGCGATCTGATGCGTCAACTCTGCTTTGAACAGGGCTTCGTGGTGTGCAGGCTCGATTCCCCCACAGCGCAGTATCAGGAAGCCGTTTTTCGCACGGTTTGCAGCCAAAAACGGATTTCTTTGTCCGAAAAGTTGGATTTTCCTGTCATTCTGGCACACTTGAAGAAAATGCGTGGTTCACGCTTTTCATCATACGACTATGTGCATCTTCTTGATCATGCCGCTGCAAAGTACGGTTCACGAACGATTTTTGATACCCATCATCTCATTTACAGTGATGGGTTGGAAGATGGGAACACCTCACTGAAGAAAATAGATGCACTCATCGGTCTTGACAACGTAAAGCGAACGATCCACCAACTGATTGCCGATGCCGGACTTTCCTCAAAAAGATCCGCCGCCGGTTTTAACGATACCCTCCGCTACCGCAATCTGGCTTTCAGCGGTCCTCCGGGCACTTGCAAAAGTCTGATCGCCCGTCTGCTTGCGCAGGCATTGCAGGAGTGCGGCGTAGGCAGCGGTACTTTTATCGAAGCAGGCAGAGAGCTGCTTGTCGGCAAATATCTGGGTCACACTTCTCCTATGATCGCCCAACTATTTGAAAAGGCCGCCGGAGGAGTTCTGTTTATTGACGAAGCGGGCGCTCTGATCTCTGACTCCCACGACCACTTCGCCGCAGAGGCTATCAACGCATTGGTTCGACATATGGAGCTTCACCCTGAGACAATCGTAGTTTTTGCCACCTATCCCCAGGAGATGGATCAACTGCTCAGCTCAAACCCCGGACTCTCCAGCAGGATTGCGAGAGTTCTGAAGTTCAATTCTTATGACGAGAATACTCTTTGCGAGATTCTTGACTACCTTGCGGATAAAGCAGGCTACATTCTTCCCCCGAATTGGGCCGCTGTTTGCGGAGAATTCTTCTCCACCATGCGCCAGCGTCAGGGCAAGCTGTTTGGTAATGGCCGGGAAGCACGCCGCCTATTGGACGCAGCAATCGGCAACCTTGCTGTCCGCGTAGCTGACGGTGCAACTGATCTGCAACGCCTGAGTTTTGACGATCTCACTCGAGCTATCAACACTCTGCTCAGCGAAGGACAGCAGGAACCGTTACGGATTGGATTCTGACATTAACAACTATACACTATCAGGAGGACTACACTATGTTTATGTTCAACGACAACACGACCACCGCCAAGCACGAATTTGGCTGCTCTCAGTGGCAGGGAGATTTAGTACACATCGAGAACCACGGATGCTTCTTCATTCATCCTTTGGAGAAGAGTCTGTACAACCTGACCGACGAGAGCACGGAACCCCATCCGCTCCCCCTTAGGATCGAGAACCTGATCGCTGACAAGAATCTGTTCGGCGAGCCTATGTCTTTTCCTGTCGACACGGAAGATGAGGATTATGCACCGGAACTGTTTGGATTGAATGAATGGAACGGTAAGCTCTACTGCTTTGTATACACCATCGCAGAGGGCACGAACCTGATTGAAATTGACCCCAACACCCGAAAGGCTCGCACGGTCGTGTCCAAACCTGAATATGACTATACCTGGGAGAGTCGTATCATGGTAGTCGATGGAGTGTGCTACACCGCAACGGATACGGAATTGGTTTCGATTGATCTCACTACCGGCGAGATGAAGACAATGTCTCTGCCGGATATGAGAACACGCCCGGTGCCAAGCGAGTGGGAGAAATATATGATCATCGATACAGGGCGCGAAGAGTGGAACTACGGGGTCAAATATATCGGCTTCTTTACTGACGGTGACTACGGGTACATCAGTCTCTATCACGCGCCTGACTGCACGCTGCGATTCTCGCTCTTAGATCCTGCGGACTTCTCTTACATGCCCGAAGGCTGCCCTTCTGCGGCTATTCATTTCGGACCCGAACCAAACCTGATGATCCCGAGAGCAATCGACGGTATCCAGACGAAGGACTTCATTGCCATCTTGTCCAACGATGGGATCTACCGTATTCCCTCCGAATACGCATCTGTCGAAACCTCCAGCTTCGACCAGTTCATGTTCTCCTGGAAAAACGCACGGGATAATCACAACCGCTTTAGAGAGGAGAATATTACATGGCGAAACTATATCAATGGTATCTAAGCCCTCATCGCTCCGGAGGGCATATACTGCACGGTATCGTCACAGGTCACCCCAACATATCGGATTCGACCCGCATCCACACAAGTCCCATTCTGGATGCCCACCTGCATCCAGACGAACCGGACACATATGTTTTCCGGACACACAGGACAGAATATATATGTCGTCTTGAAGACTGCTCTCGCAATCAGTGCGACAGTTTTCTGAACGACATCCTCGCCTACACGGATATCCCCGGTTGGCTTCTTTCCCTTCAGCAGCATCTTCTCTCTGCACCACAGCCGGAATCTCGGTCTTTTCCCGATATTCCGGACAACACAATTCTGCTTCGGCTGGGCAATGCCTTCCCACACTATTTTGGCGGAATGTTTGTACATGTCGGAGGGCGAAAGCTGACTTCGGAGGAAGTTTGCGTCCACCTCGGAATGTTTATAGATTCTTTTGTGTGCCTGCTCTATGATAATGAACAGCATGCAAACTATGATCTAAGCTACTTTTTGCATTCTGGCGGACACATTCAATTTTACGGATGGCGCAATAACGGCTTACCGGTTCTGATTGAAAACCGCGGTGATACCCCAATCGAGATCGCGCTGCCTCCCACCATCCTGAAAATCAGTTCCGGCGAACAGGTGCAAATCGCCCCGATCATCGGTCGACTCCCCTGTGCACCTGTTGATTGGCAGGAAATATCCTCGCTTGATCGTGAAAAAGATTTCAAAGATTGGAGATAAAAATATGCAAATTTACGAAGAATTGGTCGCGCGCGGCTTAATCGCGCAAGTCACCAACGAACCCCTTATCCGCGATATGGTCAACAACGGAAAGGCAACCTTTTATATTGGATTCGATTGTACAGCAGACAGCCTGACCGCCGGTCACTTTATGGCCCTCACACTCATGAAGCGGCTGCAGGCAGCAGGCAACAAGCCAATTGCGCTTATCGGCGGCGGTACAACTATGATCGGCGACCCTTCCGGACGCACGGATATGCGTAAGATGCTGACCAAGGAGGACATTGACCACAATGCAGCATGCTTCAAGCATCAGATGGAACGTTTTATCGAGTTTGGCGAAGGCAAGGCACAGATGGTCAACAATGCTGACTGGCTTCTTCAGCTCAATTATGCAAACCTTCTGCGAGAAGTAGGAAGCTGCTTCTCAGTAAATAATATGCTGCGTGCCGAGTGCTACAAGCAGCGTATGAAGGATGAGCTGACATTTCTGGAATTCAACTATATGCTCATGCAGTCCTACGATTTCTACCACCTTTTCCAGCACTATGGCTGCAATATGCAGTTTGGCGGAAACGACCAGTGGAGCAACATGCTGGGCGGCACCGAGCTGATCCGCAGAAAGCTGCAGAAGGACGCCCACTGCCTGACTATTCCGCTGCTGACAGACTCGGAGGGAAAGAAAATGGGAAAATGCGCAGGCAACGCAGTCTGGCTGGATCCTGAAAAAACATCCCCCACAGATTTCTACTGTTACTGGCGCAATGTAAACGATGCCGATGTACTCAAGTGCATCCGCATGCTTACGTTTCTGCCTATGGAACAGATCAATGAGATGGATCACTGGAAGGGACCGGAGCTTGACAAAGCCAAGGAGCTCCTTGCCACGGAACTGACTACTATGGTTCATGGCGAAGCAGAGGCAGAGAGGGCACGAAAGGCAGCGCTCGAGCTGAAACGCGGAGATTAACGATTCGGAGAATGCTTATGTGCAAGAAGAGTTTATCAAACACAGATCGCCCCACAGTAATCGTAGATCGCGTGTTCAAGTCACGTCACTAGCTCCACATCGCCGCAGACTTTATATTGTCTGCGGCGATTTTTTGCCCGCAAACATAGAACACGCTTAAAAATCCGGCATTTCCTGCCGATAATAATACCAAAGGAGGGATTTGCCGTATGAGGATTGAAGACGCAAAGAAAGCCTACTCCGCGCACCTCGATACCCTTCAGGAGAAAAAGGATACACTCACCAAGCTGTTAAATGAGAACGAAAACACCATTGGCAGCTCCCCGGACTTTGACAGAGTTGAGATCTCCCGGGAGCTTTCCGAGATCGACAAGGAGTACGATGCCGCCCAAAAGGTCATGGACGGTATTTTGAAAACCGAAAATATCATCTACACGACCACCTCCGCCATCCGGCAGGGCGAAGCCGCCGCCGAGGGTGCAAAGGAGCTGGGCAAGGTTCTGGCGATCTACCGCCGCATTGCCTCCGGTGCCAAGGTACCGTCAAGAGACGAACAGAAGCTGATGGAATTCAGCCATGAGCTGTATTTTGCCGCCAAAGCCGCCGCTATGTTGAACCAGGATGAGGATAAGGAATACGATTCCCTGTGGAAAAACGAAAAACGCTCTGCTGAACCGGAAAAAAGCCCCGAAGAGGTCGCATCCGATGCACAGATCGCCGTTCCAACGCCGCAGCAGCTATCCAACATGATCTCCAATGATTAAACCAGTTCATAACGACCGGAAAACCGGCTCCCTCCCAGACGGAAGGAGCCGGTTTCCTGTTATGAAAAAGCTTATGCGGTTTTTTCGGTGTAGTACTGTGCCTGCGCATTCCAGAGTTCGTAGTATTTTCCGCCCTCATCGGCAAGCAGAGAGTCGTGACTTCCCTGCTGGATCACGCCGCCATCGTGGAACACGGCGATCTCGTCACAGAACTTGCAGGAGGACAGGCGGTGGGAAATGTAAATCGCTGTCTTGTCGCCTGCGATGTCGTTGAACTTGGAGTAGATCTCTGCCTCGGCGATGGGATCAAGCGCCGCAGTCGGCTCATCGAGGATGATGAAAGGCGAATCCTTGTAGAGTGCTCTCGCAATGGCGATTTTCTGCCGCTCGCCGCCGGAAACATCCACGCCGTTCTTATCCAGCTGCTTGAAGAGCATGGTGTCCAGACCCTTTTCCATTTTGGCAAGGCGATCGCCGAAGCCTGCATCGATCAGAGCCTTTTCCGCGCGCTTACGGTCATACTCCGCACGACCCGCCACGTTAGCGCCCAGCGGCTGGCTCATAAGCTGGAAGTCCTGAAAGACCACGGAGAAGATATCCATATAGTCGCGGTAGTTGTACTTGCGGATGTCGATGCCGTTGAGGAGTATCTCGCCCTCGGTGGGATCGTACAGACGGCAGAGAAGCTTGATGAATGTGGTCTTGCCGCTGCCGTTCTCGCCAACGACCGCCAGACGGTTGCCCACCTTGAACTTCATATTCAC
>JAZOBV010000046.1:0-16585 GCA_045596145.1 Candidatus Pelethomonas sp. | reverse complement strand
TCAGCAGTGGGATCGGCAGGCTTGGCAGCCTTCTCGCCCTCGGTGATGGTCTGAGTCTCGACAGCATCACCGTGACCGTTCATGTTGGAGGAAACGGAAGTCGGGTCGTAGCCATGTCGTTCTGTGGGCCAAGGAGTTGGCTAAGACATTTGTCTTCCTAAGACCGCTTGGCCTCCGACTTTCAGCAGTGGGATCGGCAGGCTTGGCAGCCTTCTCGCCCTCGGTGATGGTCTGAGTCTCGACAGCATCACCGTGACCGTTCATGTTGAAGGAAACGGTGAAGGTCTCAAGCTCGGGCTCGGGATCTGCGGGAGGAGTCTCATCACGCATGGGCACGATGTAAGCGGGATCGTAAGCAGGTGCCAGAGCCTCGGTGTCGATGGAATAATTCTTGATTTCATCGGCAGCAACGAGGATCACGCCGCGGTATGCGGGGACGGTAACCGTGCCGGAGAAGGTCTCGCCGGAGATCAGGTCCACATAGGTGCCATCCCGGGTGATGGTCTTGTCAGAGGAAGAACGGTTTACCAGAACGATCAGGGTATTCTCCGCGTCACTGCGGACATAACCCATCACATCGCGGTCAGGTGCGAAAGGCTCCACGCTGCCGGTACGCAGGGCGGGATATTCGGCACGGATGGCGGCCAGAGTGGCGTACCACTCCACCAGATCCTTCTGACCCTTACCCCACTCGAAGGCGCGGCGGTCGTCGGGGTCATCGCAGCCGGTCATACCGATCTCGTCACCGTAGTAGATGGTGGGAGCGCCGGCGTAGGTGAACTGAATGAATGCCACCACATACTGCAGCTGCTTGGCGCGCTCAGAGGTGGTCTCATACATGGGGAAGTTGTTTGCGATATCCTTCTGATAGCGGTCGTCCTCCACATCGTCCAGATAGGAGAGGATACGGGCAGTATCGTGGGAGCCAACCAGATTCATCATGGCGTAGAAGGCTTCCTCGGGATAACGCTCGCGGAGGATCTCAAGAGTGGTAATGGCATCGGAAGCGGTGTAATCGTTGTCCCACAGCTCTGCCTTATTGTCGCGGTTGATGAGGTAGCCACGGGCGAAGCCTGCGACGGCGTCACGGAACACATAGTTCATAACGGAGTCGTACATATCGCCCAGGAGGTAGCGGGTAGCGTCCGCCCAGATCTCACCGATGATGACAGCCTCGCTGTCCAGCGCCTTCACGCTCTCACGGAAGTTCTGCCAGGTCTCGTCGGAAACCTCGTTGGCAACGTCCAGACGCCAGCCGTCCATGCCCCTGGTGATCCAGTAGGCGTTGACGCTGTCGGGATTCTCGTGGGAAAGGATCTCCTCGGCCCAGTTGCCGGTCTGGAACTCGCTGCCGTTGGTGGACTTGATGACGGGCATGGAATCATAGCCCCACCAGCCCTCGTAGGTATAGACCTTCTTGCCGGCGCGAAGACCGATGGAATCAGAGTAGGTCGCCTTCTTGTTTTCCACGGCGAACCACTCGGTGTAGGAAAAGTCGGTGATGCCGTAATTCTCCGCAAAGTAGGTTCTGGCTGCGCTTTCCGCTGCGGAGCGGCTGTAGCCCTCCTCATTCATCAGATCGTACACATAAGCCCAGTAGGGGTAGGCGCCGATCTTGCCGTCGTACTTCTCTGCGGCATCGGGCAGGAACTTGTAGTAGCGGTCGAAGTAGACGGAGTCGTCGGAAACGTGGTTGAAAACGCCGTCCAGAATGATGTGCATACCGTTTGCCTCGGCAACGGCCACCAGCTCCTCAAAATCGCCCAGATCACCCAGAATGGGATCGATCTTCATGTAGTCGCAGGCATCGTAGCGGTGGTTGGAAATGGAGGAGAACACGGGGTTCAGGTAGATGACAGTGACGCCCAGCGCCTTGAGATACTCGATGCGCTCGGTGATACCGGCGAGGTCGCCGCCGTAGATCTCGTTGGACCACTCACCGTCGCCCTTCAGAGCGTAGATGGGATAGTCGGGATTGCTTGCCATTTCGGGGTTCTCGGGCAGCATGTACCAATCGTTCACATACTCGTAGTCCACGGTGCCGCGGGCAGTGGTCTGGTCATCATTGTTGTACTCCATGGCATCGAAGAAGCGGTCGGGGAAGATCTGATAGATGACTGCGTCCTTCATCCAGTCGGGAGTCTCAAAATCGGCGGTATGGACAACGATGTCATAAGCAAAAATGTCATTGGGATTGCCAATGCCGCCTGTGCCGTAATCGCCGGTTTTGTAGTAGTTGTTCCAGTTGTCGTCGCAGTAGACCACCATGTCGCTGCCGTTTGTGATGGAGAAGTAGTACTCATACTCGCCAATGCTCTCAAAGGCATAGGTACAGGTCCAGCGCTGAACGCCGTTCACGCTCTCGCCGTCCTTCTCCAGTCCGATGGAACCAACACCTCTGACCACCAGAGAGACACCGGTGGCATCAGTACCAGTGGTGATGGAGAACTTGACGCTCTCGCCCACTGCTACAGCACCGAAGGGATCCTTGTAGTTAATATCCTTGGTGTCATAGAAAATATGGGTAGTGTCCACCTTGAGGTCGGAGCCGTCGTGGTAGCCCATGCCGGTGGAGGGATCGAAGGAGAAAGTAACATTCTTGCCCTCGGTTATGATGAACTCATGGAAGGCGACCTCGACCTCGCCGCAGACAATCTTGAGATCGGTGTACTTGCCTGCGCTGAGATAGACGGTAGCGGTGAACAGACCGTCCAGTTCCGTGTCGGTAAGGCGGGTGCCCTCCGTAATGCCGGTGCCGCTGAGGGTGACCACCGCGTCAATGTCGTAATTGACAGAGCAGACCACGCGGTGAGAGCTGTCGCTGTACCAGAAGGTCACATCCTGCGTTTCGGTGACGGTGACGGACATGTTGCCGCCGTCCTTCTCGCCGCCTGCGCCATAGTTCTCGCCCCAACCGCCGTTGACGGCAATCTTGTACTCGTAAGTACCGGGGATCACGTCCTCAAAGGTGATGGTGTACAGACCGCGTTCTGCGTCGTACTCCAACTGGTTGCCGGAAGCATCCCAGTTGTTGCCGCCCAGCGTACCGGGCAGATGGATGGTGCGGCTCTCGTCGATCCAGCCCTCGGGTCTGGCAGTCTGAGTGCCGGTGCCATCCAGCCACAGCTCGGCATTACCGGTCATAAGACCAAGAGCAATGTCGGCGGTCTGATTGGAGCCGTCATTGAAGATGATGTTGAGCTCCTGACCGATCTTAACATACATGAGAGCGGTGTACCAGCCTGCGTTGGCAGAGGCGGACAGTGCGGTACCGGGCCAGGCACCCAAAAGTTTCTCGCCGTTATCCAGCCATGCATAGGCATTGATATCGCCCCATCCCTCGGGCTTCTGGAAGTGAACGGTAACGGTATAGCTGGTCCACTCCAGAGGAGCGGAGGTGTAGACCTCTTCGCCGATGACCCACAGCTCAGTGGGACCGGTGATTTCGCCGGTGGAAATGCCCTGACTGTTCTGGTTGCTGCCATCATTGAAGATAAAGTTAAATGCTTCGTCGGCTGCAACGGTAAGATCATACCAACCGGCCTTTTCGTTGGCAGGAATGGGCTTACCGGGCCATACACCCAGAATCTTCTCCTCGCCATCGTCGGTGACGCGCCACAGGTAAGCATTGATGATGCCTCCCCAGTTGGTAGGTCTGAGGAAGTGAATCGTCACCGTATTGGCATCCTCGGGGATCTCCGGCAGGTCGCTCTTGGCGGAATAGCTAAGAGTCAGCGTACCGTCGCTGTTGACGACCAGCGTGTACTCCAGCTCCACGTTGGCAAGGGCGAGCATTTTGTCGGCCTTGTTGGCAAAGCCGGAGGACTTCAGAACGGCGGAAATGTCGGTGCAGTAACCGTCTGCCCAGTAGAAGGTGCCGTTGCTGTCCTTGACATAGACATAGCTTTGTTCAGCGAAGGTGACGGTCAGCTTGCCGTCCTCAAACTTGTAGTCGGTTCCGGTGTAATCCTCACCGTTGATGTATCCGACCAGATAGTAGTCGGGGCGGGCGGGCTCGACTTCCTCGCCGTCCGTCAGAACCTGAATCTGCCAGGTTTCGGGATCGAAGGTGATGGTGAAGTCACAGACCTCGGTCAAAACAAAGGTGTAGTTTGCCTCACCGTTGCCCCAGCTCAGGTTCCAGCTTCCGTTAGTGACCTTGAAAGCGTAGCTGCCTGCGGGAGCATTGGTGTAGGTCTTTTCGTAGAGACCGCTCTCTTCATTCAGTGCCATCAGGTTGTCAGGGTTTTCGGGGTCCCAAGTGGTGCCGAATACACTGCCCAGCTCTACACCGTCAATGGTGACGGCACCGGCGATGACGTAGGTGACGGGGATAGGCTCGGCAGGGGGAGTGTAGGAGGACCAGGTGCCGGTAGCCTTCTCACCGCTGTCATCGGTCACAGTGAAGCAGTTTGCGCCGTCCGCGGGAACGGTCAGATCCTCGGTCTGTCCCCACTTGTTGTCCCAGCTGTTGGTCACGCTGTTGGGATTCATGCGGACAAAGATGACACTGGTGTAATCGCTGGAAATTTCCACCTCGTAGTGACCATCATTGTCAGAATCCACCATGGAGAACCAGGCATTACCGGCATCGTTCCAGACATAGGCGGCAAAACGGGCATTTGCCTGCGTCCAGTTGCTGCTGGGCTTGAAGTAGATGACCTGAGCTTCGGGCTCGGGGACATTTTCTGTCCACTGTGCGGTAATGGTCAGGTTATCAGCAGGCATGGTGGCGGGAATAGCCATATCCCAGCCTGCGAAGGTGAAGCCATCTCTGGTGGGATCGGCGGGAGCTACGATAGCGGTTCCGTAATCCTGTGTGATGGGATCGATGACCGTAGCGCCGTCACCGGTCACAAAGGTAATGGTGTACTGATTGACCGTCCACTTGGCGTAGAGGGTGATATCGGCATTTACTGTGGTATCGAAATTATAGGCGTCACCGCTGCAGTCAGCATCGGTGTACCAGCCGCCGAAGGTGTAGCCCTCTGCAGTGGGTGCGGTGGGAGCAACGGCCATCTTGCCTTCGGTGACGATCTGATCAGCGATGGTATTTCCATGGCTGTTCATATTGAAGATCACAGTGTAGGTAACGACCTCTTTCTCGATCCATCTGGCGTAGAGTTTGATGTCGGCGGTCACTTCGGCATCAAAGTTATAGGGTTCACCGCTGCACTCAGCATTGGTGTACCAGCCTGCGAAGGTGAAGCCCTCTGCGGTGGGATCGGCAGGTCTGGTGACCTTGCCGCCGGAAGAGATGGGGTAAGATTCAAGAGCCTCGCCGTGTCCGTTCATTTCGAAGGACACAGAGAAGCAGTAGGTTACATCATAGTCAATGGACCCTGAGCTCTCATGGAACTTGACAGTGATATCCGCGATCTTGGTCACGTTGATAGTAGCTGCACCGCGGCTGCAGGTATCATTATTCCCGTCGATGATCTCAATCTCGTAGCGGCCTGTGGGAGCAATGGTATAGGTTTTCTCGTAAAGGCCACTCTCGGCGTTGTAGGTCATCCTGTGGTCGGCGTCGGGGAACTTTTCAGCGATGTTACCGGCAACATAATAGACCTTTTCCGTCCACTTGGCGTAGAGGGTGATATCTTCGGTGACGGTATCGGTGTCGAAGTTCCATGCGTTGGTACACTGGGCATCCTTGTACCAACCGTCGAACCAATAACCATCTGCGGTGGGATCAGCGGGCTTGGTGACCTTATTGCCATCAGTGACGGGAACGGGGTCGATGGAGTTGCCGTGTCCGTTCATGTTGAAGGTGACGGTGAAGGCCTCGGACTTTTCAGCAACATAGCTGAGGGTCAGAGTGCCGTCGTCGTTTACAACGAGGGTATACTGCAGCTCCATATTTTCGGGTGCCAGCATCTTGTCTGCCTGACCGGTGAAACCGGAGGTCTGCAGGGTGGCAGTGGTGCCGCCGCAGTAGCCGTCTGACCAATATTCGGTGCCGTTGCTGTCCTTGACGATAACATAGGCAGCAGTTGTAAAGGTGACAGTCAGCTTGCCGTCCACAAATTTGTAGTCGGTGCCGGTGTAGTCACTGTTATTGATCCAGCCGACCAGATAATAGTCAAGGGGAGTGGGGGGAACTGGTTCGGCGGAGTCAGACCATGTGCCGGTATATTTTTCACCAGTGTTGGTGGTTACAGTGAAGTAAACGTTGTCATCGGTGGGAACGGTCAGATCTTCGGTCTGATCCAGTTTGTTGTTCCAGTCGTTGGTGTCATTGCTGCCGTTCATGCGGCAGAAAATGATGTTGGTATAACCGCTGGGAACGGTGACCTCGTAGATGCCGTCGGCATCGGAATCGGTCATGGACTTCCATGTCGCATCAAGACCGTTCTGGAAGAAATAAGCGGCGAAACGGGAGTTGTTCGTCGTCCAACTGCCGGGCAGGAGGTAGACGACGGTCAGTTCCTCCCACTGCGCTGCGAAGGTGAGATCCTCATCGGGCATGGTGGCAGGAATATCGCTGTCCCAGCCTGTGAAGATAAAACCATCCCTGGTGGGATCTTCGGGAGGGGTGATGTCGGTGCCGTAATCCTGCGTGATAGTGGTGATCACATCACCGTTTTCTTCCATGAGGAAGGTGACGGTGTGCTGATTTGCCGTCCACTTGGCATAGAGCGTGATGTTGGCAGTGACGGGAGTGCTGAAATCATAGGGAATGGTGCAGGCGGCATCGGTAAACCAGCCGCCGAAGGTATAGCCGGTTGCAGCGGGATCAGGAGTGGGCTTGACTGCCGTGTCACCATCGGTGATGGTCTGAGCCGTGATGGCAGTGCCGTGACCGTTCATATCAAAGGAAACGCTGAACTTGCCAAGAGGAACCCACTGGGCAACAATATCCAGATCCTCGTCGGGCATAGTGGCGGGAACGTCGGGCAGCCAACCGGCAAAGGTGTAGCCTGCGCGTTCGGGATCTGCAGGAGCGGTAATGGCGGCGCCGTAATCATCGGTGATAGTATGGAGAACGGTTCCGTCTTCCTCTTCATAGAAGGTGATGGTGTGTTCATTGACCTCCCACTTGGCGTAGAGAGTCATATCAGCGGTGACAGGGGTATCGAAGTCATAGGCTGCGGTGCAGGCAGCGTCCGTGAACCAGCCGAGGAAGGTGTAGCCAGTGGCGGTGGAGGCGGTGGGGGCGCTGACTTTCTCGCCGCTGACGATGATGACGGGGTCAATGGTTTCTCCATGACCGTTCATTTCAAATGCAACGGAGAAGACCGGAACAGCGGTGTGAGAGATGGTCTGGGTGCTGGGATCAAAGGTGATGGTCAGGTTGTTGTTGCCAGTCAGGTTGAATGCGTAGTTTCCGCCGCCGGCGCCCCAGGAAACATCCCAGGTTCCGTTGGTGACCTTGAGGGTGTAATCACCTGCGGGGGCATTGGTGTAGGTCTTCTTGTAAAGGCCATCCTCCTCGTCCAGCTCCATCTGGTTAGCTGTGTTGGCAGCATCCCATGCAGTGTCAAATACACCGCCATTTGTATCATTGTTATCGAGACATCCTGCGATGATGTAGGTGGGAGTATAGGGAGTCCAGGAGCCTGCGTCCCAACCGGAAATGTCATAACACATGTTGTTTTTGCCTTCGTCAACAACAAGGTCTGCGGTCTGATTCCATTTGTTGCTCCAGTCGTTGGTAGCATTGCCGCCGTTCATGCGGCAGAAGATGACGCTGGAGTAACCTGTCGGAGCGGATACTTCGTAGACACCGTCTCCGTTAGAGTCGCTCATGCTGACCCATGTATCGCCGTTTCCGAAGAAATAGGCGGCAAATCGGGCGCCATCAGATGTCCACTCGGTACTGGGCTTGAGATAGAGCATTTTCAGCGTCTTCCCCTCTTCTGTTGCATGAGCTACGGGCACATTTACCATGCCCAGAACCATGCACAGCGTGAGCAGAAGGCTCAAGATGCGCTTGATTTTTGATGTTTTTTTCATTTACAACATCCTTTCTTCTTATTGCGTATTTTTGTGGCGAAAACGTTCCGGAAAAGACCGGAAACGATACCGGAAACGTTTCCAAATTTATACATATATAATGTATCATTTTTCCTTGATTTCCTCAATATTGCAGTGTTCCAATATCTTGCCAGCGTTTTTGTGCAGAATGTCAAGAGATGATATCGTTTTTACCAAAAACAGCCAACCCAAACGGGCTGGCTGTCTGTTTTTCTTCAAAACGAGCTGTTTTTTCACGTTGAGAGCGTTATTTTTCGGTTACCAGTTCGTCAAACGGCTTGCGCTTTTTGGCGCGAAGGGGATCGCCTTCCCTGGCGTAGCCGAGGGTGATGACAAGGCGCACGGTGCCGTCGATCTCGCAGAGCCTGCGGAGCTTCGCATCATCGAACCAGCCGAGAATGCAGGTGGAAAGCCCCTGTGCAGTGGCTTCGGCGGTGAGGTATGCGGCGGCGATGCCGATATCAATGGAGCGGTAGTCGTTGCCCTTCGCCTTCGCGCCCATGGCGGCACTGGCGACATAGGGCTTTTCGGAAATGACGATCTGAATGGGCGCGTCGGCGGCAAATTTGTTCATGCCCATGCCCATGGTTGCCTTTGCGACCTCCGCTGCAAGCTCGCCGCGGCAGACGGTGAAGTGATAGGGCTGACCGTTGCAGGCGGACGGAGCCAGACGGGCAGCCTCCAAAACGGCGCGGAGCTTTTCGTCCTCCACCGGACGGTCGGCGGCATAGCTGCGGCAGGATTGGCGGTTCAAAGCGATCTCGGTAAAATTCATAGCAGATCCTCCTATCGAATTACTTCTTTTGGGTTTCAGCGGCGCCGGTGCGGTAGGCGTAAGGGCGGATGGCGCTGACCTTCTCCATCAGAGAAACGAAGCCGGAGGCTTTCAGACTCTGCGGGCCGTCGCACAGGGCGTGGGTGGGGTCGTTGTGGACCTCGATCATCAGACCATCCGCACCGGCAGCGGTGGCGGCAAGCGCCATGGGTGCGATCAGCTCATAGTGCCCGGTGGCGTGGCTGGGGTCAACGATCACCGGCAGGTGGGTGAGCTGGTGCAGCACGGGAACGGCGGAAATGTCCATAGTGTTGCGGGTGGCGGTCTCAAAGGTGCGGATGCCCCGCTCACACAGAATGACCTGCTCGTTGCCGCCGGCAAGAATATATTCCGCGCTTAAAAGAAGCTCCTCCAGGGTGGCAGACATGCCGCGCTTGAGCAGGATGGGCTTGCGCAGTGTGCCAAGCTCCCGCAGAAGGGTGAAATTCTGCATGTTGCGCGCGCCGACCTGAATGATGTCAACATCATCAAAGAGGGGGAGGTGCTGCAGGTCGGGAAGCTCCGTCACGATAGGGAGGCCTGTTTCTGCCTTTGCTTTGAGCAGCAGGTCAAGCCCCTCCTTGCCCAGCCCCTGAAAGGCGTAGGGAGAGGTGCGGGGCTTGAAGGCGCCGCCGCGCAGCACCTGCGCGCCCGCGTCCTTGACGGTCCGCGCGGCGGTGAGAAGCTGTTCCTCGCTCTCTACCGAGCAGGGACCTGCCATGACGAGGAAATGTCCGCCGCCGATCTTCGCGCCGTTTGAGAGCGTGATGACGGTGGGGACCTCACGGGGGGCGGTCTTGAATTGTTCAGTCAATGAATGCTCCATAGTGAACCTTCTTCTCTGCTTTTTTAGCGTAAATTTCTTAAAAACAGTATATCGTTTTCTTGTTTCCCCGTCAACAGTTGACCGGGGATGTTTGTAAGAGAAAAAACAGCAAAAAAACCAGACAAAAGAATTTGATATTTCTTGTAATGTATGATATGATAAATTGTCATTATGGATTACTATGCGCTAATTTCCAAAAAATGGATTTGGTAAAGCTTGCGCATGAGCTTTTCTCTGTACAAATCATCTATCAATTAAGGAGCGACTGTTATGGCAAGACAAAATCAAATGAGCGGGAAAATGCCGGCGATCATCGAAAAAATCGGGGTGCCGGTGTTTGCGGTGCTGTTTTTCTTCATTGTGGCACTTTCCTCGGTCTCAACGGTCAAGGGAACTGCGGTTTTTTGCATCATTCTCGCTTTTGCGGGCAGTGTGATGGGCTTTAAGCGGCTGAGAGAGCGTTTTACACTACCGATGGCGGCGTGGGGACTGTTCCTGCTGATGGGCGGGATCTCGACCTTCTACGCAGTATCGGGTAAGTTTGCGCTTCTGGAGTTTTTGAAGCTGCTGCTCTCGTTCTGTCTCGCTGTCTTCATGCTGGCAATGGCACCGGGGAAAAATGCCGCGCCGGGGCGTCGGATCGCCTCTGTTCTGGAGGGCTTTACCGCACTGACAGGTCTTGTCAGCATTGATATGATCTCCACCCGTATCCTCAGCGGTACCGTTGTGAGCTTCCTGGGACTTTTTTCCAAAGACTATCCCAATACCTTTACAGGTCTGGAGGTGGGCACTCGAATTACGTCCATTTTCCAGAATCCCAACGTATTTGCCAGCACGGTTGGTCTTGGTGTTCTGCTGTCGCTGGGACTTGCGCTCTCCAGTGAGAATAAGCGTGAGCGTCTGGTCCATGTGGTATGCCTTTATATTAACGCGCTTTCGTTCCTGCTGGCGTTCAGTATGGGCGCGATCGCTTTTATCGCGGCGGCATTTTTGGTATATCTTTTGATCGAACTGCCCGAGCGCCGCGCACACCTGTTTGTTCTGATGGTGGAGACTCTGGTGCTGACGGTCATTTCTGTTGCGCTGGTGTCTATGACATCCTTTACAAAATGGGAAAGCATTCGTATTGTTCCTCTGCTGTGTGCTGTAGCCGGCTCTGCTGTGCTGTGTCTTGCAGACCGCTTTGTGGGACAGCTCGTTGGAGCGAAGCTTGCGGCGCGTGGGAAGGCTGTGCTTGCAGTTATTGGAGCGTTTGCTGCCGCCATGGCGGTCTTCGCGCTTCTGGCATACAATATTACCGGCGGTATGGATCTGAATGCGGGCGAGAGCGTGCGCCGTGCGGCTTATCTGGAGGCGGGAGAGTATACGCTGACGACTGAAGCTGAGGGGACAGTCAACGTCGTCATCAGAAGCCAGAATCAGCATGAAACCATGATGCACACGGAAACTGAGCTCTACAGCGGTGCGCTGTCGGAGGCAAAGTTTACCGTGCCTGCGGATAGTGAGGTCGTCTATTTCACCTTCTCCGCCAAGGAAGGCGCGTATCTGGAGAGTGTGGAATGCAGCGGACCGGAGAAGGTGTCTGTCCCCCTGGGCTATAAGCTGCTGCCCTCCTTTATCGCAAATCGTCTGCAGGGTCTGTTTGCCAATGAAAACGCGATCCAGCGTACCGTGTTCTTTGAGGACGGTATGAAGATCTTCCTGCGCAGCCCTGTGTTTGGACTGGGTATGGGCAGCTATGAAAATGGTATCAAGAGCGTGCAGTCCTTCTACTATGAAACCAAGTACGCCCATAACCACTATATCCAGACTCTGGCAGAGACTGGGCTGGTGGGCCTTATGCTGTTTCTTCTTGCGCTGGGGACTTCCGCCGCGGCAGTCTGGTTTGACCGCCGGAAAAAGGCGGATTGCCACCCGCTGACCCCCGCACTGGGTGCCGCACTGGTATTTATGGCAGGTCACGCGCTGATGGAGGTTTCCTTTTCCTACTACGCCTATCTTCCGGTGGCGACCGGTGTGATCGCGCTGATCGCGCTGTGCTGCGGCAGGTCCATCCCCATGCCCAAAATGACGGATAAAAAAATGATCCGGTTCCAGAGCGGCGCAGTTGTAGTGAGTGCCGCGCTGGTGGCGGTGTTTGCCTATTTCCTCATCGGTAATATGAACGCCGCCAGACTGATCGAAAACTCTCCCACTATGGATAATCTGGTTCGTGCGGGGGAGATGGACAAGTTTGAGTATGCCGATCACAAGCTCTCCTATGTGGTCAGCGCAAGCAGCTTTCCCGATGATCTGGAGGTGCAGGCGCAGGCAAAAAAATATGCGGAAGAGCTGGCTGAATTGAATTCCAATACTATTCCGTTTTATCTCGCGTCCTACTACTTCTCCAATGACGAAACGGAAAAGGCGATGGAAATGCTGGAGAAATATCTGCACTATGTGGCTTCGGACAATAACGCATGGAGCAAGGCATTCAGTCTGCTGAAGGTATACCTGAGTGATTCGGATGCCTATGTTGCCGGTGTTAAGCGAATCGCAGATTTTCTGAATGAATGGAACAGCAATAACCTTGGCACGATCACTTTAAGCGAAAATGATGAGCTGTTCCTCGCGATTTTTGGTTTATAAAGAGAGCTGATCTGTAATGATTAAAGAGAACCAACGCCTACTCAACTACATCAATATTTTCAGCGACGCGTTTGTGATCCTTCTCTCGCTGCCGCTGGCGTTTCTGATGCGGTTTTATTTGCTGGAAGGCGTTATCACGGTCCCTATCGAGGAGTATCTGGTAACGAGCATGCTGCTGTCCGTGCTGTATATCTTTACGTTTGGCGCGTTTGGACTGTACCGGTCGTTTCGCAGTGTTCCGCTGATCCGTGAGCTGTCACGCATGTGGATGGCGTGCTTTCTGGATCTGGCGCTGATGCTCAGCTATCTGTTCATCATGCACAGCGATGACTATTCCCGACTGGTTATAGCCATCTTCTTCGTGATCAGCCTGGGAGGGTTGAGCGGAAAGCGCTGGCTTCTGCGCAAGGTGCTTCGCAGTATGCGTGCCAAGGGATACAATCAAAAGTATGTGCTTGTGCTCGGCTCGGGATCGCTGGCGAACACCTATCTGGACGCCATACGAAAGGACTCTGAGCTGGGGTTCAAGGCGTTGGGGTATGTGGATAGTGTTGACGCGGAGCGTGAGGACGGCCTGCGTTTTCTGGGTACCTTTGATGAGCTGGAGCGCATTCTGGAGGAGCATCAGCCTGATGAGGTCATTTCCGCCATCAGAATGGAGGATTATCACCGCACGCCGGAGATCATTGCGGCCTGTGAAAAGGCGGGAATTAAGCTGGCGATCATTCCCTACTATGCCGACTATATTTCTTCGTCACCGCAGTTTGACGAGGTGGGTGGTATCCCCCTGTTGAACATTCGTCGCGTCCCGCTGGATAATATGGCGAACGCTGTAGCCAAGCGTTTGATGGATATCGTTGGTTCGCTGATTCTGATCCTGCTTACCTCGCCGGTCATGCTGATTTGTGCGCTGGGGGTGTATTTGTCCTCGCCGGGACCAATCCTGTTCCGTCAGGATCGTGTGGGTCGGAATAAGCGGATGTTCAAGATGTACAAATTTCGCTCCATGCGAATCAATGATGAGCAGAAAACCGCGTGGAGCAGCAATCACGATGACCGCAAAACGAAGATTGGATCGTTTCTTCGCAAATTTTCATTGGATGAGCTGCCCCAGTTTTTCAATGTTCTGAAGGGGGATATGAGTCTGGTGGGACCCCGCCCGGAAATTCCCTACTATGTGGAGCAGTTCAAGGAGGATGTGCCGCTGTACATGGTCAAGCATCAGGTCCGTCCGGGCATCACAGGCTGGGCACAGGTCAACGGCTTTCGCGGAGATACATCCATCAAGGGGCGCATTGAGCACGATATCTATTATATCGAGCACTGGAGCCTGCTTTTGGATATCAAGATCCTGTTTATGACCGTTTTTGGCGGTAAGTTTATGAATGAAGAATCGCTGAACTAAGCGGAGAGAACCATGGAACAGAAAGTCCTTTTTACGGCATCTACATACAGTCATATTCAAAATTTTCATCTGCCCTATTTGGGAGAATTTCATAGCGCGGGCTGGGCAGTGCATGTTGCCTGCGGCAATGCGCCCGGTGCGATCTACTATACCGCGCAGGTGATCTCACTTCCTTTTGAAAAGAAGATGTCATCACCGTCCAATTTCCGTGCCGCCCGATTGCTGCGCCGGAAAATGGAGCAGGAGCAGTATGATCTGGTTATTACACACACCTCTCTTGCGGCGTTTTTTACACGGCTGGCTGTGTCGGGACTGAAAAAGCGTCCCCGTGTCATCAATATGTCCCACGGTTATCTTTTTGATGACAATACCGGATTTTTCAAGCGTCAGATTCTTCTGACCGCGGAGAAAATGACCGCGCGGTGCACAGATCTGCTGTTGACGATGAATCAGTATGATTACCGCACGGCTGTCAAGCACCGGTTGGGAAAGACTGTTGTTAATGTGCCGGGTATCGGTGTGGATTTTTCCCGGCTGCGCAAGCCGGGGAGAGGAGAGGTCATCGAGCTGCGCCGCCAGCTGCAGCTTCCCATAAAAAGCTTTGTGCTGGTATACGCGGCGGAGTTTTCAGCCCGGAAGAGCCAGAGTGTTCTGATCCGCGCGCTGCCGCTGCTGCCGTCGTCGGTGATCCTGCTGCTGCCCGGCAAGGGTGCGCTGCTGAACGACTGTAAAAAGCTTGCGGAGAAGCTCGGCGTGGCAGATCGGGTGCGGTTTCCCGGACATGTGGATGATATGTCGCTGTGGTATTCCGTCTCTGACGCGGCTGTTACCTCCAGCAGAAGTGAGGGACTGCCGTTCAATGTGATGGAATCCATGTATATGGGGCTTCCGGTGGTCGCAAGTGCTGTTAAGGGGCATACTGACCTGATCGTTGACGGTGAAACCGGTTTTCTCTACCCCTACGGCAACTACGCTGCCTGCGCGGAGCGCATCCTGCGGCTGTATGAGCAGCCGGCGCTGGCGGAATATCTGGCGCAGGAGGCGCGAAAGACGGTTGAGCCCTTTGCGCTGGAGAATGTGCTGCCGGTTGTGATGGAACAGTATGGTGTGACAGTTTCCGAGGAAGAATTGGAAGCAGTCTATTGATAGATCAGAAAATAGTAGGACGGAGGAAAAAACCATGAAGAAAAAAAACGTGCTGATCGCGGTTGTTCTCACTGCACTGCTGAGCGTCTGTGCATGGGCAACGGAAACGGCGGAGCCTCATGTGGTGAACGGGACGAAGGATATCGTGACAGTCTCCCATGTGAATCCGATGTATGAAGCGCTGGGTGTCAAATTTGAAAAGCCCTCTGCTGATTGTATGACCACCGCGGAAACTGCGGTGAACAGCTTGGCAGAAGCGGCGGTCTATCTGCGCGGGCAAATGGAGAATCGTGTTACCAAAGTGACAATATCCGTGAAAAACTACAACTATTCCGATGATACGAAATTGGCGAAGGATTTTTTGTGGATTTTGGAAACAGCTTATGAACATACAGGTGTTTCCACGCAGGGTGATTATATCCTGTGCCACTACGGTGGAGCGACCGGAGGTGCGGGAGTAGATACGGGAACGTATTTTTTTGAGTATAACATCACTTATGATACTACTCTGGAACAGGAAAACATGGTTGGCGACAGGATCGATGAGCTGTTCGAAGAGTGGGACGATACGGTCGGTTTTTATGATATGTCCGACTACGAGAAGATCCGCACGATCTTTGACTACATCTGTGCCAATGTAACATATGACTATGACACGCTGAATGATTCAACTTATACGCTGAAGTTCAGCGCTTATGCGGCGCTGATCGACGGCACCGCTGTCTGTCAGGGCTATGCAAACCTCTTCTACCGCATGGCGCTGGAGGCAGGGATCGACAACCGCATCGTTGTCGGTTGGGCGAAGGGTACATCCACCAATACAAGCATCAACCACGGCTGGAACATCGTGGAGCTGGGAGAGTATTATTACTATCTGGATGCGACCTGGGCTGATGTGGAGCCCCAGAACGCGAATGCTACCTGGGCACCCTATGTAGATTACACATGGTTTCTGATCGGCAGCGACAATTTTGGTCATGCAGTTGATTTTGATAATAGAGCGAGCTTTGTCGGGACGGAAGAGTACCCCGTCAGTGCAGAGGATTACAAAATCACCGTCCAAGCACCGAACCTTACCGCATCCAATCATGCTGACGGTGGAAAAATCGTGCTGAGCTGGACAGAGGTGGCAGGTGCAGACAGCTATGAGCTGTACCGCTCCGATGCTGAGGATGGGGAATATGTTTTGCTTTATAGTGGTTCCGATACAGAAACCACCGATCAGTCCGTTGTGGCAGGTGAGACGTACTATTATAAGGTTCGTGCATGGGACGGGGACCAGTACAGTGACTACTGTGCGCCTGTAGCATGCACCTGCGCCTATGTCTGCCCTGTTGTAACAGCTACGCTGAACACCAGCGGCGTTCCTTATCTGAGCTGGACTGCGATCAGCGGCGCAAGCAGCTACGAGATCTATGTTTCCAAGACCAATGAGGACGGTTCCTACAGCAAGCTTGCCACGGTCACGACCAACAGCTACACGCACAGCGCGGCAGTGAACGGACAGGTGTACTACTACCGTGTGCGTGCAGTCGTGAACGGTACAGCGGGCAAGTTCAGTGATATGGCTTCCGTTACCTGTAAACTTGCAACTCCTGTGTTGACAGCAAAGCTGAACAGCAGCGGCGTTCCTTATCTGAGCTGGACTGCGATCAGCGGCGCAAGCAGCTACGAGATCTATGTTTCCAAGACCAATGCGGCTGGCTCCTACAGCAAGCTTGCCACGGTCACGACCAACAGCTACACGCACAGCGCGGCAGTGAACGGACAGGTGTACTACTACCGTGTG
>JAZOBV010000045.1:0-4673 GCA_045596145.1 Candidatus Pelethomonas sp. | reverse complement strand
CATCTCCACGTGTCCCCGATGAATGGGGTCAAAGGATCCACCGAATAAACCCATCTTTTTCATATCGCCCCTCCTCTCTCTTAGGTTATGCTGCCGTTACGCTCTGGGCAAGCGGATCTGAGAATCCTTCTCCCTCTGACGGAACAGCACAAACGTGCGTCCGATCACCTGCACCACATGGGCGTTAACGGCGGCGGCGATCTCCTCCGCCATCTCACGGGCCGTTCCGGGCGCTGTCTCCAGCACCTTGCCCTTAATGATCTCACGGGCAGCGAGAGCATCGTCCGCCTGCTTGATCAGGGCGTCGGAAATGCCGCCCTTACCGGCGTGCACAATGGGCTCCAGCGTATTGGCAAGTCCGCGTAAATACGCGCGTTGTTTACTGGTCATAGTATTACCTCATTTATCGTTGTGTATATAATTCTTCAGCAATTCTGAAAACTTCTTCAAAGCATTACCACGATGGCTGACGGCATCCTTCTCCGCAGGAGACATCTCCGCAGAGGTGCGATCTCCCACTAAGAAAATCGGGTCATAGCCAAAGCCGTTTTCGCCCGAGGGGGCATAGGCGATCTCGCCCTCAAACGTACCCTCGGCGCGCAGAATGTCCCCGTTGGGGAACACACAGCACACCGCCGACACAAATCGGGCGGAGCGTTGCCCCTTGGGAATGTCTTTCATTTCCTCCAGCAGCAGTACGTTCCGATCGTCGTCGGTGGCCTCCTCCCCGCCGTAGCGAGCAGAGTATACGCCGGGGCGTCCGCCCAAAGCATCCACCACCAGACCGGAATCGTCCGCTATAGCGGGCAGACCGGTGGATTCACAGGCGGAAGCGGCCTTTAAATACGCGTTTTCGGCGAAGGTGGTGCCAGTCTCATCAACCTCGGGCAGTTCCATTCCCAAATCGCGGTCGGTGACCGCCTCAATGCCCAAGGGCTCAAGAATGCGCTGTAATTCAATCAGCTTATGGACATTATGGGTGGCGATGACGTATTTCATACCACTCATTCCTCCTCGAACAGTCCCGCCGCAAAGGCTTCGGGGTCAAAGGGCTGGAGGTCGTCAATGCCCTCGCCCACACCCACGAATTTCACAGGCACCTGCAGATCCTCACGGATAGCCAATACCACGCCGCCGCGGGCGGTACCGTCCAGCTTGGTCAACACAATACCGGTGATGCCGGCAGCCGACTTAAATTCTCTGGCCTGATTCACGGCGTTCTGACCGGTGGTGGCATCCACTACCAGCAGAATCTCCTTATCTGCATCGGGCAATTCGCGGTCAATGACGCGACCGATCTTTGCCAGCTCATCCATCAGATTCTTTTTGTTGTGCAGACGACCGGCGGTATCGCAGATGACGATATCCGCACCGCGCGCCTTTGCGGCAGACACGGTGTCAAACACCACCGCCGCAGGGTCGGCGCCCTGACCGTGCTTGACGATGTCCACGTCGGCACGGTCCGCCCAGATTTCCAGCTGTTCGATGGCGGCCGCACGGAAGGTATCCGCCGCACCGAGAATCACTTTCTTACCCTGCGCCTTAAAATTGGCGGCCATCTTACCGATGGTGGTGGTCTTACCCACACCATTGACACCGATAACCAGAATCACCGACGGCTTGGTGGTGAGGGTCAGCTCCTGTCCGCCGTCCAGCATATCGGACACGATCTTGCGCATCAGCGCACGGATCTCCATAGGATCGGTGATGCCCTGCTGCTTGACCTCGACCCGCAGCTGGGCACAGATGCGGGACGCCGTGTTGGCTCCCACGTCACCCATCACCAGTATTTCCTCCAGCTCCTCAAACAACTCATCGTCAATGCGTGTGAATCCTTTGAGAACCGAGGATACGGAATTCATCAGGGAATCCCTGGTCTTTTTGAGTCCCTGACCGATTTTACCGAAAAAACCCATCTTATATTCTCCTTAATCGTTGGAGTTATCGTCCAATTTCAGACCCAGTTTCTGCTCCACTTCGCTGGCGCGCAGTTCCAACAGCTTAGACACACCGCGCTCCTGCATAGTCACGCCGTAAAGCGTGTCTGCCTCCTCCATCGTACCGCGACGGTGGGTAATGGCGATAAACTGGATGCGGTCACACATACGCCGCAGATAGGCGGCATAGCGGTCTACGTTCACATCGTCCAGAGCGGCCTCAACCTCGTCCAGTACGCAGAACGGAGAGGGAGTCACCTTAAGGATGGCGAACAGCAGTGCCGTAGCGGCCAGCGCCTTTTCACCGCCGGACAGAGCCTCCAGGTTCAGAATGACCTTTCCGGGCGGCTGGATAAACATATCAATGCCGGAGCCCAGAATATCGTCCGGATCGCTCAGGCGCAGTTCGCCCTTACCGCCGCCGAACAGTTCGGCGAAGACGATGCCGTACTGATAATTAATCTGCTTAAAGCGCTCGATAAACACCTCACGCATTTGCACAGTCAGATCGTTGATCTGCTTAAGCAGTTCTTCCTTCGTCTGCTCCACGTCGGTGATCTGCACCTTGAGGAACTGATACCGCTCGTTGACTTCTTTAAACTCCTCGATGGCATCCACGTTGACGCTGCCCAGACCGCGGATCTTATTGCGCAATTCCAGCACGCGGCGATTGGCAGCGGCAGCATCCTCTATGGGCTTTGCCACAGCCTCCGCCTCCATGCGGGTCAGCTCATATTCCTCATACAGACGGCGGGACAGATCATCCACCTCGCGCTTAATGGAGTTTGTTTTCTCCTCCAGACGAGCCACTTCCTGACCCATCCGCTCGCGCTCATCCGTCTTTTCGCGGGATTCCAGACGCAGCTGAGTCTGGCGAGCCTCGCCCTCAGCTCTCTTCTGCACCAAGCGAGCAATTTCATCACCGGAGGCGGCAGCCTGCTCACGCAGATTCTTCGCCTGGTTCTCCTGTACGGCGATGCGCTCTGTGATCTCCTCATTGGTTTTCTGCAGGGCTTCGATCTGCTGGCTCAGCAGAGTCTTATGTCCCACGGAATCCTCCTGACGGGATTTCAATTCACCGATCGTCTGCTCCAAACCTTCGATCTCTTTCTCATAGCTGAACACAGCCAGCTTCTGCGCCGCAATCTGTTCGGACAGCTGTTCCCGCTGTTCGGACAGCTGCTGGCGACCGCCGGTCAGCTCATTCAGAGCGTTTTCAATCTCCTGCTGTTTGGCAGTCAATTGATCCGTCTCGGCGGCGGCGGATTCCATCGCCTTCTGGCAGGCGGCGGCACGCTCATTAAGAGAAACGATTTCGTCAGCCGCTTCCTTGGCGGCTGTGGCGTTCTGCGCGGCCTGCTCCTGCAGACGGCGCACCTCACCCTCCAAGCGAATCTTATCCTCCTGGGCGGTGGTCAGTTCACCGCGAGCACCGGTCAGTTGTGCCTCGACAGAGGCGGCATCCTGCTGCAGCTGGCGGAACTGCTCTTTGGCGCTTTCCAGCTTCTTCATCTCATCGGTAGCCGCTTTTTTCAGACGGTCGATCTCAGTGCGGCGGGACAACAGACCCGCACCCTTAACCGTAGAGCCGCCGGTCAGCGAACCGCCGGCATTGATGACCTGACCGTCCAGGGTGACGATGCGGAATTTATACTTATGCCGACGTGCCATGGAAACGGCGTAGTCCATATCCTCCGCCACCACGGTACGACCCAGCAGATACTTGGCGACATCGTCGTACTTCTTGTCGTATTTGACCAGATCGCTGGCCAGACCCACAAAGCCGGGGTCATCCTCGGGGAGATCGGTCAAGACGTTGCCTTTAACGGAGGTGAGGGGCAGGAAGGTAGCGCGACCGCCCTTGGTTTCACTCAGATAGCGAATACCTTTCTTCGCATCCTCCTCCCGCTCACAGATCAGATTCTGTGCCGCGGCACCGAGAGCCGTTTCAATGGCCAGTGCGCAGGAAGAATCCGCATGAATCAGACGAGAGACCGGACCCAGGATACCCTGCAGGGCGCCCCGTTCCGACTGTTTAATCACCGTACGAACCGAATTCTGGAAGCCATCCAGATTACGCTCCATCTCCTCCAGCATACGGACACGGCGCTGTTTCTCCTCCACGTCCAACGTCTGCTTATCCAACGCTTCCTTAGCGGTGGTCAGCTTGGCGGAACGGTTCTGATAACGGTACTCATAGCCGGACAAGGTATTCTGCAGACTCTCCACCTTATCGGCGCAGATTTTCAGTGCATTCTCGCTGTCCTTCAGTTCCTCGGCAACGGCATCTGCCTGCTGCTGACGCAGGGTGGCAGCGGCGGTCAGCTGAGAAAGACGCAGTGTGATCTCCCGCAGGGAGGATTCGTTGGTCACGCCGGCAACCCGCACTTCGGACAACTCCAGAGCCAGAGCGGCGGCATCGGCCGACAACGCCTCAATGCGGTCGGAGGTCTCATCGCTGCTGCGAGCCAGCTGCTCCATCTGCTCGGTCAATGCCAAGCGCTTTTGCTCGGCATCGGCGATGGACTGGCGGCGGGATTCAATATCCGCATGACGGGCGGCAATCTCATCGTCAATATGAGCATCACCCTCATCGGCGGCGGCAATCTCGCCCTCAATACGCTGAATGTTCTCGTTGTTGTGGAAAATATCGTTGTGAAGCACCGCCACCTGACTGTCGCAGGAGGCTGCCTGCTCCTCCAGAGCGGAGGCGGCACGACGGATCTCGTCCATCTG
>JAZOBV010000044.1:0-6768 GCA_045596145.1 Candidatus Pelethomonas sp. | reverse complement strand
AGCACCTCGGTAGAGAACGACTCATCCTCCGAGGCGCGCTTCACATAGCCGCCGTATTTCTTCACAATGGCATCAATGCGGGAGATGCCAAACCCGTGCCCATCGCCCTTAGTGGTAAGAAAACTCTGCTTCTTCTTTCCTCCGGCGGTGTTGATGATGGAAAAATAGAGATAATTGCCCTTCATCTCCATGTATATGCGAATGAGCCGCTCCTCCACCGGAAGCTCCATGCAGGCATCAATGGCATTGTCCAGAAGATTACTGATCACCGTGCACAGATCCAACTCGGAGATGGTAAGTGACACAGGGATCTGAGCCTCCGCCTTAACGCGGATCTGCTTTTCCATGGCAAGGGACAGCTTGCTGTTGAGAATGGCATCCGCCATGCGGTTGCCCGTGCGGATGACGGTCTCCACATGGGTGAGATCCTCGTCCAGCATATCCAGATACTTGTCGATCTCCGCGTACTCGCCGTTGGAGGCGTGAACCTTCATGGTCTGGATGTGGTGGCGGTAGTCGTGCCGCCAGCCTCGCATCTTGGCGTACATATTCTCCACTTCCAGATAGTGCTTCTGCAAGATCTCGTTCTGAAACGCGGCAACTCGTTTTTCGATCAGTTTATCAAACAGCATAGTTTACCTCACAGGTGTTTGACCAGCGCGGCGTGGACCTCGTCATACATTCCCCGGCTGATGGGGACGGTTTCGCCGCCCTGCATGGTGATCTCCGTGCGTGTGATCTTCTTCACATATTTCAGTCCCACCACAAAGGAGCGGTGGACTTTGATAAAGGTATCGTCCAGCTGCTCCATGAACTTTGCCATGGAGATACGGGTGCGGTAATCGCCGCCGACAGTGTGGACGATGATATGTACCTTTTCCGCCTCGATGTAGGTGATGTCCGCAAGGGACACCTTGATATCCGCGTCGGCAGTGGCAAGGAGCACGGAACGCTGACGGTAGCTCAAATTACCCGCCGCCTTGTCCAGCACAGGGAACAGCTTGCGCTCGTCCACGGGCTTGATGAGATAGTGGAGCGCGGAAACATCGAAACCGTCGCTGAAGTAGTCGTAAAATCCGGTGATGAACACGATCTGCACCGTGGCGTTGTCCTGCCGCACAGTCTTGGCAAGCTCAATGCCGGTGATACCGGGCATTTCCACATCCAGAAGCAGGATATCGAAGTCCTTTTCTTCCTCGTAGTCAAAGAGGAAGGGCTTGGCCTCGGAGTACAGCTTGAGGTCGATCAGGTGGCGGTTCTTCTCCGCCCACTTGGTCACGATCTCCTGTACATATTCCCGCTGCTGTGCATCGTCATCGCAAATAGCGATTTTGTATTTCATGTTCTCACCGTCCTTCCGGGTCATTATATACGATTTAGCTCGGTTAAGCAAGAATGACATTACCATAAAAAAGGGAGTGCCGCTGACGCAACACTCCCACGATACATATTTTTAGTTCCGATACTCCGGATGCAGCGTGAGGTATTCCTCCCTCGTCAGAAGAAGATCGACCACGCGCACGGTTTCGCCAAAACGTGTCATCCGGCTTTCGCCAACCTCACGAAATCCCGCCTTACGGTGGATCGCCAGTGCTGCTGAGCGTGTATCCTCGAAATCATTGTGCAGCCGATCAATCCCATCAACGATAAATGCCCGGTAAAGCAGCAGTTCAAGAGCGCGAAGCCCGTAACTGCGCCCGCGGTAGGGCGCATAGACCAGAATACCCATATCCCACCAGTTATTTTCTGGTGTGTAATGGTAGTTCACTTCACATACAAACCGACCGCTTTTTCGTTCCCGAATAAAGGCATAGAAGCGTTCCGGTTCCTTTCCGACCCACCGATCGTGCTTTTCCGCCCAATTTTCCCGGGGAAAATCAATGCATCCGGTGTCCGGATGGTAGCCGTCAAATGAGATATCCCAGCCGGCATTGTAGCGCATGGTCTCCGCATCCTCCTGCAAGGCTTGTGTAAACCACATGTCCTCGACTGTGGGAATATGCAGCTCCAATTCTTCCTTTTTCGCGTCCAGTGCAGCGCAGTGCGCGGAAAACGCTTCCAGATCCAAACGGAAGCTCAACCCATCATAGACACCGCCGCGCACCTTGCGAAAGTCTTTTTTGCGGCAGCACTCCCGAAAGCCCAGCTTATGCGCAAGACCGATCATGCGCTCGTTCCCGGACCAGGTCTGGGTGTACAGCTCGGTATATCCGTCCGCGATGCAGTAGCGAACAAAGGCGGTAAGCGCCTGTGTACCATATCCGCCCGACCAGTATGAACTCTCGCTGATGTCGATACCCACTGCCCAGCGGGCAGTTTTCCACTCCTCTTTTGGCAGTCTTTCCCGCCAGTTGTACTCATCATCGATGCAATAGGCATTGACCGCGCCGATATGTACGCCCTCGACCGTGTCGATCTCAAAGGTCCAGCGGTGCCCCTCCTTGGGTTTTTCCAGAAATTTACGAAGCTCCCGGCGGTCTTCCTCCTCGTTGTAGTTCGCAAGCCGCTCCTCCATCTCCCACGGACCGTCCCATAGCGCCCACGCCGTTTCCACGGTGTTCCAGCGAACCTCATCGTCAATGTCGCTCTCTCGGTAATCCCGCAGGATGATGTTTTTGTACTGAATGTGCATAAATGATAACTCCTCCAAATTTGTTCGGAGGGTTCTTTACGCGCAGACCCTCCATATGCGCATCATGTTCTTTCTCATCTTTTTCTGTCCTTTCCTGTTATTTGGCAAATGCCGTTTTTAAGATAACATATCTCCCGGAAATTGTAAATATACGGCAAATACGGATGATTTGATTTTTCGGTTACGACCTGTTATAATATTATCAAACTTATTGGCAAGGAGAAAAACATGGACGCAAATACTTTGAAAGCACGTTTGGATGAATCCCGTTATATATACGATGACAGCCTCATCACCACCCTGCTTGTGGCATTGAAGCTTGGCCGCCCCCTGCTGATTGAAGGCGCGGCAGGTGTCGGTAAGACTGAGATTGCAAAAGTTATGGCGGCAGCGCTGGACCGTGAGCTGGTGCGCCTGCAGTGCTATGAGGGTCTGGACGAGAGCAAGGCTCTGTACGAATGGAATTACCAGAAGCAGCTTCTCTCCATTCAGATCAATATGAACCACCAGTCCCCGGATGAGCTGACCACCTCCCTCTTTGGTGACAGCTACCTGCTGGAGCGCCCCCTGCTCCGTTCCATCCGCTCCGAAGAACCCGTGGTGCTTCTGATCGACGAGATCGACAAGGCGGACGAAGAGTTTGAAGCCTTTCTTCTGGAACTGCTGGCGGAAATGCAGGTCACGATCCCCGAGATCGGCAGTATCAAAGCAAAAAGCACGCCGTTTGTCGTGCTTACCTCCAACCGAACCCGCCCCCTCAGCGAGGCTCTTCGCCGCCGCTGCGCCTATCTCTACCTCCAGTATCCCGATGTTGAGAAGGAGGTCTCCATCATTCGGGCGAAGCTTCCCAATATCAACGAACAGCTTGCCGTTCAAGTCGCCCAGGCGGTCCATGACCTGCGGGAGAATGACGCCGTTCTGAAAAAGCCCTCCATCGCGGAAACGCTGGACTGGGTCTCCGCTCTGGAAGCACTTGGGATCAGCGATCTGACCGGCGATGCCATGGAGCAGACCAAGGGATTTATTCTGAAAAACAGTGAGGATTTCGCTCAGCTCAGCCAAAGCTCCGCTCATAGCTGCTCCCATCATCACGGACATGCCTGCGGTGGGCATGAGCACGGCTGTAGCTGCGGTCATGTCGTTGAAGATGAAGCAGACCTCATTCAGCGCGCGCAGCAAAGCACGGAGGGACGTTGATGTCCTACCACGAAAGTGCTTATATTGAGAAGCTCACTGCCTTTTCCGCCCTGCTGCGGGAGGATGGCATCACCGCAGGCTCACAGGAAACTGCCGATGCCTGCACCGTTCTTTCTTCCTTCGATTTAAGCGACCGGGAAACTGTGCGTGACGCATTGTGTGCGGTGTATGCCAAAAGCCGTGAGCAGCAGCTCGCCTTTTACCGCGCGTTCGATGCTTTCTTTGTCAGCCGTGAGCAGCGGGAAGCCGCCATGAAGCGCCAGAAGGCGGAGGCAGAGGAGCTCTCCCGCCTGCGTTCTCAGGCGGAACAGGATTTCCAGGTCAACGGGCAGCCTCTGGATATCCGTGAGGATCTCCATGAGGTTTACTATAAAATGTCCGAGGAAAAGCGCGAGGAGCTTCGCCAGCTTGCTGAGCGCAGCAAAATGAACGTTGACCGCAGCCCAAAGCTGTATACCAATTTCATCCGCTCGGTGTTCATGCGGTTTCTTCTGGAGCAGCAGATGCTTATGGAGGATGCCGCCGTTGGCGTAGAGGAAAACGACCCCGATGTTGGCTTGCTGTACCGGGATATATCCCGCTTTAAGGATACCGATATCCCCCGCGCTACCGCTCTGATCTCCACCATCGCACGCCAGCTCAACGCCGAGCTGAGTCAGAAGCGCCGCCGTGGCGGGCACAGTGGCAAGCTGGATTTCAAGCGCACCATCCGGCGCGGTCTGGAAACAGGCGGAAGCTTTTACCGCCTGTCCTACCGCCACAAACGCAAAAAACGCCGCCAGCTGATCCTCCTGTGCGACGTTTCGGGTTCCATGCTTCAATTTTCGGAGTTTGCCCTGCGTTTTCTCAAATCCATGTCTGATGTTTCTGAAAACATCCGGATTTTCCTGTTTTCTGAGGAAATGCGGGAGGTAGATCCGTTTTCCCTGCAAAATATGGATGCCTTTCGCAAATATGTCCGCTCCAGCGGTCTGTATGGTCGGGGAACAGATATCGGACGAGCGCTGAATGACCTCTGCGAGATGAAAAACACGCCGCTGACGCAGGGAAGCACCCTGCTGATCCTTTCGGACACGAAGACCATCGACCTCCCCGGTGCTCTGCGTGCCCTGGGCAACGCCCAGCGCAAGGCGGGAAAGGTCATGTGGCTCAACCCGATCCCCGAAAACAAGTGGAACTATGTCCGCAGTATCCAGATCATTTCATCCCTGTGCCAAATGCTGCCATGCAGCACGCTGGAGGAGCTTTCCCGCGCCTGCCGCAGGCTCTTGATGGGATAAAAAGAACGCGTTGCTTTTTTGCAACGCGTTCTTTTCTGTCAGTACGCAATGATCGTTCCTCCGTCATAGGCATACACGGTGGAAATTCCACCCGTGGGAACGATAAAAATCTCACTGAAACGGCACTTCTCCTCAAACTGCTGACGCAGATACTCCGCACGCTCCTGACAATTACAGTGGGCGATGACAAGTCTGCGTCCAACGTGTCCCTCATCAGACACGACTGTGGAGATCAGCTTTGCAAGAGCCTGACGAGTGGACAGACCCTGACCAAGTTTCTCTATCTCACCCTCACGGGTAGCTCCCATAAAGAGTCTCACACGAAGCGCGCTGGTAACAATGGACTGCATTTTGGTCAGTCTTCCGTTCTTGCGGAGATTATCCAGATTCTCAAGCACGAACAAGGTCTGCATACGGCTGATATAAGCCTCGACAGTCTCAACAACCTCCCGGAATTCCTTGCCCTGTTCGCAGAGGTCGCGGATCAGAAGCGCGATCTGCACCTGCCCGGACGAAGCCGAGCGGGAATTGAAGACATGTACGTTGGAACTTCCGCCTTCCTCCTTGTAAATAGCAACCGCCTGCATGGCGGCGTTGTAGGAGCCGGAAAGTCTCGCCGTCAGAGTAACAACATAGTTATCCTTCCCATCTTCAAACTGCGCAAGATACTGTGCGGGAGAAGGACACGCTGTTTTGGGTGCGTCATGCCATGCCGCCATTTTGTCAAGGAGAAGCTTCTGTTCAAAGCTCTCATCGTCCACGATCACATCGGAACCGACCTCAATGGTCAATGGCACCTTCACAAAGCTGCCGCTGCGCATCATTTCCGCCGTCAGATCCGTACAGCTGTCACCAATTATTTTGTAGGTACTCATAGTTTCACCGCCCAAATCACATTTATAAAACTCTATTAACTAATACGTCATATTAGATTATAGCGTAATATATGGAAATGTCAATGCCCAACCCTATTTTTACAGAAAAAACTTCTCAAATACCTTCTTGATTCTTTTTTTGCCAAAAAGTTCCGTTTTATTGCGCTAAATAGATAAACTATACAAATTTATAAGCTAATTTTTCTATTTACTGTTGATTTTTCATAATTGTTATGCTATATTAAATGGAAATGGGCAGTGCCCTGAAAAATAAGGAGGAAATACGATGAAATACGATCGCAGTTATAACTTCTCTGCCGGTCCCGCCACTATGCCCGAGGCTGTTCTGGAGGAAATTCGTGATGAAATGATGAACTACCGCGGAAGCGGCATGTGCGTCATGGAGATGAGCCATCGCTCCAAGGTCTTCATGGACATCGCCGCGGAGGCCGAGGCCGATCTGCGCAAGCTGATGGGTATCCCCGAAAACTATAAGGTCCTGTTTGTACAGGGCGGCGGCACCGTGCAGTTCGCCATGGTGGCCATGAACCTGATGAAAAACGGTGTGGCCTGCTACATCGAGACCGGCGCCTGGTCCAAGAAGGCCATCGCAGAAGCAAAGAAGTACGGCGAAGTGAAGATTGTTGCCTCCTCTAAGGACAAGAACTTCTCCTATATCCCCGACTGCTCCGATCTGGACATTCCCGAAGACGCTGACTACGTCTACATCTGCGAGAACGAGACCATCAACGGCACCACTTTCTTCGAGCTGCCCAACACCAAG
>JAZOBV010000043.1:0-23926 GCA_045596145.1 Candidatus Pelethomonas sp. | reverse complement strand
CTCAGCGGCGGAACATTTGATATCTTAGCAGATTTAAGTTCGTTTGTCAAGTGCTTTTTTTAACTTTTTTCGAAGTTTTTTCAGCACTCTCATTCGCGCGAGCCTTCCGCTCAGACAGCTTGGTTATTATACCAAACCACTCTCGCTTTGTCAAGCCTTATTTTCAGCTTTTCAAAACTTTTTCATCGCCGCCGCTTTAAGCTCGACCGCTCGCGGACAGCTTAGTTAATATATCAGACACATACCGATTTGTCAACACTTTTTTTGAAAAAAAGCTGATCTTTTTTTGCTTTTTTTCAAGACATTTCTCCATCAACATGATATAGTATATCCGTCCCTCAATTTACACAACATATATTTAATAATGAAAGGCAGCCTATGGAGATCAAAGCTCTTTCCGCTACATTTGGACGATTGGAAGGCGAAACACTCGCCCTCTCACCGGGTTTGAATGTTATTGAAGCCCGCAACGAGGGCGGCAAAACCACATGGATGGCATTTCTTCGCATCATGCTGTATGGTCTGAACACCCGCGACCGCAGCCCTCTTGCCGATAAACACCGCTATCTGCCCTGGAGCGGCAGCTCCATGCAGGGTCGAATGGATGTTGTATCCGACGAAAGCGCTATCACCATCACCCGCTCTACCAAGCGCGCTAACTCCCCAATGGGAGCCTTTTCTGCGTGCTTCACCGATACCGCCACCCCTGTCCCCGATCTGACCGCCGCATCCTTGGGAGAAACCCTGCTTGGTGTCCCCCAGGATGTCTTCGAGCGCAGCGCCTTTATCCGCCAATCCGGCATCGCCATTGACCAGAGCGCCGCATTGGAACGCCGCATCGCGGCTCTCATCACCACCGGCGAGGAGGACTCCTCCTATACAGATGCCGCCGACCGCCTTCGCAGGCAGCTCACCCGCAGAAGATACCACAAATCCGGTCTGCTTCCCCAGCTTGAAATCGAGATCAGCTCACTGGAAAGCATATTGTCCGAGATCACCTCTCTGGAAGCTTCCCTTCGCGAGAGCAGCGCCGAGCGCGACACCCTGCTTGAGCAGGAAGCTTATCTTCTCCATCAGATTTCCCTGCACGATACCGCCGATGCCGCTCGTCGCATCCGTCAACTGAACGATGCCCGTGCCGCGCTGCAGAGCGCCGAATCGGCAAGGGTGGCCGCCGAGCGTTCTATCAGCGCACTTCCCTCCCGAGATGAATTGAGCGCCATTCGCTCCGAGCTGGACGCGCTGGATACCGTGAACGGCTCTGTCCGAAGTGCGCAGCTTCACGCGGAGTCCGTCGCCGAACAGTTCCGGCAGTCCGAGCAGACCTTCCTATCTCACCCCTTTGCCCCTCAAACGCCCGCCGAAGCAGAACGGAATACCTTTACAGACAGCCCCCGCCCCGCATTCCCAAAATGGCTCAACGTTTTCTCATCACTTTTCGGTGCGGCACTGATCCCGCTTTTTCGCTACGGTGCTCATCTTTCGCTATCCCGTTCCATCGGTGCTGCTCTGATTGTCGCAGGCTTGTATCTGACCGTTCTCGGGCTGATTTCTTTGTGCCGCCAAACCCGCTGGAAGAAGGATACCGCCGAAAAGCGCCGAATCCATCAGACCGAGATCGAGAAGTATACCATTATATATGATAATATTGAGCGCCAACGCGCCACCTGCCGCTCCGCCGCTGACGCGCACAAGGCTCTCTCCGCCGACTACGAGCGTCGTCTGGCGCAGGTGCTTTCCGGCGTCTGCAGGTTCTGCCCGGTGGATACTCTCTCCGCTGCGCGACGCGCCGTTGACGAAGCCCTTGCCCGCCATACCCTCTTTTCCCAGACCGTTCAAACGCACCGCGAGGCGCAGCTCAGCGTGGATCTGCTTTCTGAAAACGCACCCTTGATCACAGAGCTTCCCAAAGAAGCCCCCGCCCTGCCCCGCGCTGAAGTGGAACAGCGGCTTCAGCAGCTCAAGCTTCGGCTGTCGGAGCTGCACCGCACAATCCACACCGTTGAGGGTCGCTGCCAGACGCTTGGCGACCCCCTGCTGCTGCAGGCGGAGCTGGACCAAAAACGCGCTCAGCACGAAACGCTGCAAAAGGAATACGACGCTATTTCTCTAGCCTCCGCCGTTTTAGACGATGCCAACACTGCGCTGCAAAGCAGATTTTCCCCCGCACTGGGAGAAAAAGCCGCAAACATCTTTACAAAACTGACCCAGGGGAAGTATAATAAGGTTTTGTTGGATCGCAAAATGACCCCCTCCGCCCAGGAGAGCGGCAGTTTTCTGCCCCACGAGGTCATCACACTCAGTCAAGGCACCGCCGACCAGCTGTATCTTGCTGTTCGTCTTGCGATCTGCGATATGGTCCTTCCCGCCGCCCACCGCGTCCCCATTTTTCTGGACGACGCGCTCATCACTTTTGACGATGACCGCATGGCTGCCGCGCTGGACTATCTGGTGGAGCTTTCCGAGCAGCGCCAGATCCTTCTGTTTACCTGCCAGCAGCGGGAGCTGAACTATCTCCGCGCAGCGCACCCTGATCGTTTTCATGCCGTTACCCTCTCCCGGGAGGCGTAACAGCTCAAACTGTTTTCAATATTTCTAAAGGAGATCTTCAATATGTCTGAATGTACGCATGATTGCAGCACCTGCGGCGAAAACTGTTCTTCCCGCACAGAGCCTCAGTCCCTGCTCAAGGAAAAGAACCCCGCCGCCCGCGTGGGTAAAGTCTTTGGCGTTGTTTCCGGCAAAGGCGGCGTGGGCAAGTCCATGGTCACCAGCCAGCTCGCCGTTCTGACTCAGCGCAAGGGCTATAAGGTCGGCGTTCTGGACGCTGACATCACCGGTCCCTCCATCCCCAAGGCATTCGGTGTCCATGACCGTGCGCTGGGCGATGAACGCGGTATGCTCCCCGTTGAAACCGAGAAGGGCATCCAGCTTATGAGCGTCAACCTCCTGCTGGAGAACGAGACCGACCCCGTTCTGTGGCGCGGCCCCGTCATCGGCGGTGTCGTCACTCAGTTCTGGACGGACGTCATCTGGGATGTTGACTATCTGTTCGTGGATATGCCTCCCGGAACCGGCGATGTGGCTCTGAGCGTGTTCCAGTCCCTGCCGCTGGATGGCATCATCATCGTCGCCTCTCCCCAGGAGCTGGTGAGCATGGTGGTGGAGAAGGCTGTGAAGATGGCGGAGCGCATGAGCATCCCCATTGTCGGCGTAGTGGAGAATATGAGCTATCTGCTCTGCCCCGACTGTGGCAAGGAGATCCCCCTCTTTGGCGAAGGCAAGACGCAGGCAGCCGCCGATGCTCACGGCTTGAAGCTGCTGGCTCGTATGCCCATTGACCCCAAGCTGGCATCTATGGTGGACGCAGGTCGTATCGAGGATTTCGAGGGCAACTGGCTCACCAATACCGCTGATATTATCGAGAAATTCTGATACTATCCGTAAATATTGCAACAAAAAATACCGACCGTTTTTGAAACGGTCGGTATTTTTATTGTTGTAACCTTAACGGTGCATATTCCTCATTTCTTTTTACCGGGATAGGGCATTGTTTCATCTGTCAGTTCCAACAGGTAATCCACACTTGTCTGATAGAAACCCGCCAGCCGCACCAGCAAATCGTCTGTCCATTGCTGGACGCCTGTCTCCAAATAACTGTATTTCCTCTGTGAGATTCCCAGTGCCTTCGCCACCTGCATCTGTGTTAAATCGTGGTCCTCCCGCAAAGCCTTGATCCGTGTCTTCATGCTATCACCCAGATTGAGAATAACCTAGATAAAATCTTTCTATTGCATTTTAGATAAAATTTATCTAAAATAATCTTGGGGGTGATTGTTATGAGCGTTATTTACGAAAGACTATACCATTACCTTGTGGGGCAAATCGACGAAACTCTTCAAATCATCGCGAAAGATCTTGTCTGCGGAAATAGCAAATGGAAGGAGTTGAACGCCATTGGTGAAAAACTCAAAAACGCCTTGCTGACCGCAGAAGAGCAATATCTGGACGAGGACGAATGACGCAGCCTGTCTTTTCGCGAAAAAATACCGACCGTTTTTGTAACGATCGGTATTTTTCATTTTATATTGGTTACTTCTTCTCCATCGCCACCGCGGTCTTCAGTGCGATCTCCATCATAGTAGTAAAGGTATTCTGGCGATCCTCGGCAGAAAGCTCCTCGCCGGTAACGATGCTGTCGGAGATAGAGCAGATGGCAAGGGCGCGCTTGCCCAGAGACGCGGCTGTCATATACAGTGCTGCGGCTTCCATCTCCACCGCCAAAACGCCCATCTTGGACCAGTCCATGGTGGAATTGGAAGCATCATAGAAGGTGTCAGAGGACAGAAGATTACCCACCGGCATCTCAACGCCCATTTCCCGCGCCACGGAAACTGCCGTTTCCAGCAGTGTAAAGTCCGCGATAGGCGCGAAGGTTCCGGGCAGCTTATACTGGTGTGCGAAGTTGGAGTTGGTGCACGCGCCCTGCGCGGCAACCACATCCCGCAGCTTCAGCTTGGGGCTGATGGCACCGGCGGAGCCAATGCGCATGATATTCTCCACGCCGTACTGCGTGTACAGCTCATGGCTGTAAATGCCGATAGAGGGCATACCCATACCCGATGCCATGACGGACACGGGAGTACCCTCATAGGTTCCGGTATAACCGTGGATACCGCGCACATTGTTGACCAGCTTCGCGTCCTTCAAAAAAGTCTCCGCGATAAACTTCGCGCGCAGGGGATCGCCGGGCATCAGAACGGTTTTGGCGAAATCGCCCGGCTTTGCGCTGTTATGAGGTGTAGCCATATTGTAATACTTCCTTTCAAATCAACTTTTTGTTATTAGTATCCAGTGCCTTCAAGACCCTTGACCGCCTTAACGATGCGGCTGGTACCCAGACGGGATGCGCCGAGAGCGATAAAATCCTCCGCATCCTGCAGATTGGAAATGCCGCCGGCGGCCTTGATCTTCACATGGGGCTGCACGTACTTCCCAAACAGCGCCACATCCTCGCGGGTCGCGCCGCCGCCCGCGAAGCCCGTGGAGGTCTTGATATAGTCCGCGCCGGACTCCGACACGATCTCGCACAGCTTGATCTTCTCCTCGTCAGTGAGCAGACAGGTTTCAATGATGACCTTCAGCAGCTTTCCGCCGCAGGCATTCTTGATGGCGCGGATCTCACCCAGCAGGTCATCCCAGCGCTTATCCTTGACCCAGCCCACATTGATGACCATGTCGATCTCGTCCGCGCCGTTTTTAACGGCATCCTCGGTCTCAAAGCACTTCACCGCCGTGGTGGAGTAGCCGTTGGGAAAGCCGATAACGGTGCAGATCGAGAGCTTGTCACCCACATACTCCTTCGCCTGCTTTACATAGGAAGCGGGAATGCACACGGATGCCGTGGCATACTTCATACCATCATCGCAGATGGCACGGATCTCCTCCCACGTGGCACCCTGTGCCAGCAGGGTGTGATCAACTGTTGCAAGGATCTGATTTAATTCCATTATGATATCCTCCTGTTTATATATTCATATAAAAAGTCATCCATAAATACGCAAGCTCCGCGCGGGTGACACCCGCAAACGGATCGATCCGCCCTTCCATGTCAACATCCAGATAGCCCTGTGCCACCGCCCAGGATAGCTCCTGTACCGCCCATTCCGGCACCTCATCCGCAAAATCATACCGGGCACATTCCATATCCTCTCCGCGGGCGTGTGCCGCACGGTAAAGCATCACCGCAAGCTGCGCACGCTGAACCGGCACATACGCGCCGAAGAAGGCATCACCATAACCGGTCACGATCCCCTGACTGTATGCCCACTGAAGCGCCGGGAAATATCCTTCCCCGCCGCGTACATCAGTGAACGGGAGCACTGTGCTCTCCCCGCTCCATTTAGGGCAGCCCGCCAGTGCGTACAGCATTTCCAGAACCTGCACGCGAAGGGCTCCCCCCTCCGGACGGAACCGCAGGCCATCTTCTATGTCCATCAGACCATTTTCGACCACGAAATCCACCGCTTCGTGATACCACGCGTCCTTATCCGCGTCAACCAGAACCGCCATTGGACAGCGAACAGCCTGTGCCGTCCCCTCCGGCGTTGCAAACGCAAGATCGACCTCATATCCCATGGTATTTCCCGCATAGTCAACGGCGGTAATGTACAGCATTTGTCCGCTTACGGTATCAGCCGCAACTGTAAATGAATGTGTCTCCCCTGCCCGTTCATCGGCGCAGGCTTCCTCGACCAGAGCACCGCCCTCTCCGTCCTGTATCAGAAGATAGGCGATAAACTGTTCGTCCGTCACTTCGATATCGACAGTTCCTTCCGTGCTGTTGATCCTGCAGCTGACCTCCGGCGCGGCCGCATCCAGCACCAGAGGAAATTCCCACTCAATATAGCCGTCATATTTCTCATCCAGCAGCCAGCGGTAGCTGTCTTCATCCGGTGCAGCCGCGTTGCTTCTGTAAGCCAGGCTGATGTCCTCATCACTCTCCAGCCACGCGTAGAAAATCACATCCACCGCCGTTCCGCTTGAAAGCGTATATCCATTTCGGTTCGTTCCATCCCACACAAAGCGGGCGGCGGGCAGCGGCTCGCCCAATGTGTCGGAGACCTCTGAGCGCATCAGGTATGCCTTGTCGCTCACATGATAGATCTCCCCTGTCTTCCGGTCAACGACCGCCATTATCACATGCTCAGCATTTCTAAGTGTGTACAGATCGATCAGCAGGTGGTCACCATTGGAGTAAAAAACATCACTCCCCGCAGTGGACATGGCAATGCGTGCGTCACAGGACCGCGTCACCAACCGCGGATTTTCACCCGGCAGCAGCGCACCGTCTGTGTTCAGACTCTCATCGCACAAAACCGCCAGATTGTATCCCATATCCACGACCAGAGCCGAAAGCGCCCCTTCTTCGCCGCCCATCTCCTGCTCGAAACAGGCATCCATCACATCGCGGAAGTCGATCTGCTCAAGAATAGGAGCCGCCTCCCAGTCACCGCAATAGCCCAAAAAGGTAGCGTGAAGCTTCTCGCCATTGTTATCGGTCAGCGTCAGATACCCTTCCGTGTAAAATCCGTTGGGATATACCTCCCGCAGCTCCCCGATCAGATCATCCCGGACATGCAGGCGCAGTTTGACCTCGCGTTCCTCACCCGCATTGACCGTAAAACGGGGAACTCCCAGAATTTTTGTGCAGTCGGTGATATCCAGCGGAGAAAGCCGGCTGCGCCAACTCCCCTCCACATGCTGGTACGCGTCTGTCAGCACTACAGACCCCCACGAGAAGGTCAATTTTTCCTGCGAGAGATTTTTCACGGTAAATCGCAGCGAAAACCAGCCGTTTTCGCTCTCCCCCAGCTCCAGAAGCGGTTCCTTGATCACCGCGCCGCTCTCCAGCGCCGCGGAAAGATCGATCAAACCCGCTCCCTGCCGGCGCGGAGAGAGCGGAACACCATCAGCATCCGTCACAAGCGTGGCTGTGCTCTCCAGCAGAGCGCGTGCCAGCCCGGCGCGCTCCTTTTTATCCTCAACCCCCCGCTCACGCAGCGCCTGCAGCAAAACCGCGTAAGCGCCGGAAGCGTTTGGTGCCGCCATGGAGGTTCCGCTCAGGTATTCGTAGGCATCGTTGGCGCTGCCGCTGGCAGACAGGATCGTCCCGCCCGGAGCGCTCAGCGTCGGCACGAGCCGCAGGGATGCCGCGCCCCAGGACGAATGACTCAGCATCGTTGTCCGTTCACCTGTACTGATCAGCGCCCTGTACGGTGCGACAGTGAACGTCCCTCTGCCGTCCGATGCCTGTTCCAGCAGATATTCTCCATCCTCCTGTGAGATCATCACACAGGGGATCGTGATATTGCTGACCGCAGGCAGGATCGATCCCGGCTCGTTGTTATAGATAACGCAGAGTACCGCGCCGGCAGCGGCGGCGTTGTTCACCTTCTCGCTGAAGTAGAGCTCACCGCGCTGCACCACTGCGGCACACCCCGTGAGATCCAAACCGGCAAAATCCGCCGCACTGCCCAATCCGCCGATGACCACATAATCCATCGTCTGTCCTGCCAGCGCGTTTATATCCGGCAGTACAGTCTCCTCATCCTCCGCGACTGCCTTTTTATAGGTGATCGTCCGCCCACCCGCCATGATGCCGCCGCCCGCCTCATAAAAAGCTGCATTGACTGCGGCAATGGCATTCGCGCCCTCATAGACCGCCGGAGCACTGGCGGTCGAATAATCTGTGTATGCACCGGTAGGCAGCGCCGTATCCCCCGCCTTTCCGGTAAGGGAAGACGCGTCATTTCCCACCGCGCAGCAGACGATAACGCCCGCCTCCTCCAGTCTGGCAAGCGCCGCGCTGTACACGGTGCCGATCAGCTCATCGCCGGAGAAGCTATGCGCCATACCCAGCGACAGGTTGATCACATCCGCCCCCAGCAGATACGCGTCCTCCATCGCCTTGAGGATATCCGCGTCATCAGCGCCCAGATTTGCGTCATCCGGGAAGACCTTCATTCCCAGAAGCTGTGCCGCCGGTGCCGCGCCGCGGAACTTGACATTTCCATACCTGTCCTCCGCATATCCAACCGCCAGCGCGGATACATGATTTCCGTGGGTATCCGCAGTGCCCACCGAGCGGTCATTATCGCAGTAGTCATAGACAAACGGAATCTTGACCGATACATACCTGCCGTCCGTCCCGCCATTTTCGGTAAATGCGTCGATATCCTCCTCGCTGATGGCGGCATTTTCCATCATGCCGTAATCCAAAAACGCCTCATGGTTTATCCGGAGTCCGCTGTCCAGCACTGCCACGACCACTCCGTCCCCGTCATAGTCCAGCTCCAGCCCATTCATCAGATCCAGGCTATTGGACGCTTCCACCGGATAATTGATGATATCCGCTTTCGACCACACCCGGCTCACAGCGAGGCTCTCCACGCCCTTCTGTACCCCTGCCAGTTCCAATGCTGCCCGGGAGCCTTCGATTGCCGCGCCGGAGAAGAGCGCGCCGTACTTCCAACGGATACGCACACCCGGCAGTCCCTCCAGTGCGTCACACAGCGCGTCCGCATCCGCGTCAGACGCAAACCGCACCACCGCGCTGTAAATTTCGCCATCCCCTTCGGCTGCCAGCGCCGGTGCGGACAATGTCAACAGCATTGCCAGGGACAGCATCAAAGAAAGCAGCTTTATTCCATTTTTCTTCATCAGCCGTTCCTTTCCAGTATCAAATCTCCCGCCGACCCTCCAGCGCCCGCATGAGCGTGGCATCGTCGGCAAATTCCAGATGTCCGCCCACAGGGATACCGTAGGCGAGACGGGTCACGCGCACATCAAAGGGCTTCAGCAGCCGTGCAAGGTACATTGCCGTTGCCTCCCCCTCGGTATCGGGGTTGGTGGCCATGATGACCTCCTGCACACCGCCCTTCGCCACCCTCTCCAGAAGGGAACGGATCTCCAGATCGTCAGGCCCCACGTGGTTCATGGGCGAGATCACGCCGTGGAGCACATGGTAGCTGCCGTTGTACTCTCTTGCGCGCTCCATTGCCACCACATCCCGGGCATCCGCCACTACGCAGATAGTAGCACCGTCCCGCTTGGGACTGGCGCAGATGGGGCAAAGCCCTCCCGCGGTGAGATTTCTGCACACCGGGCAGGTGGTGACCGTGCGCTTGGCAGAGAGGATCGCCCCGGCGAACTCCTCCGCCTCCTCATTGGTCATGCCCAGCACATGAAAGGCAAGGCGCTGAGCGCTCTTGCCTCCAATCCCGGGCAGACTTGCAAACTGCTCCACCAGCTTTTCCAGCGGAGCGGGAAAATACTCCATGTTACTTACCCTCTCAGCTCACGAATGCGTGCGGGGATATCCTCAGCCTTGTAGACCGCGCTTCCCGCCACCAGAACGTTTGCGCCGTTCTCGATGACGGTCTTGCAGGTAACGGTATCCACGCCGCCGTCCACCTCCAGCTCACAGTCAAGACTGCGCTCATCGATCCACGTCCGGATCTGCTTCAGCTTGGGCATCATGTCCGCCATGAACGACTGACCGCCGAAGCCCGGCTCCACAGTCATAACCAGAACCATATCACACTTATCAAGGAACGGCAGCACTGCTTCCGCACCTGTCCTGGGCTTGAGCACCACGCCCGCCTTTTTGCCGCAGCCATGGATGATGTCCAGTGCTTTCAGCGTGTTCTCCCCGCTGTCCGCCTCCACATGGATGGTCACGATATCCGCTCCCGCCTTGCAGAACTCCTCCACATAGCGCACCGGGCGGTCGATCATCAGATGCACATCCAGCGGCATCTTTGTCTTCTTACGGATCGCTGCCACAACAGGGATGCCGATGGTAATATTGGGGACAAACAGTCCATCCATAACGTCCACATGGACATAATCCGCCGTCTCAATGCGGCGGATCTCACTTTCAAGATTTGCAAAATCGCTTGCAAGGATGGAGGGCGAGATCTTGATCATGGCAATACTCCCTTTTTCTGTTAATTTGTTTCCCGATCGCGGAGGACAGGCGCATCTTGTTTGTTTTGGACAAGACACCGCCGCCCCCTCCGCCACATACTATACGGTGAGCGGCAAAAGCGGGCAGCGGTGCAGTCCGTACCATTCTCCCGCGTCCTATCTGCCCCCGGACGCTCGCCGCGTCCGCGCCGCATGATATAGGAGACCGTCGGAGGAACCCTCCGGCGGTCTCCGGTGAGGCTTATTCGGTGATGTTCATCTTGCTGACCACAGCAGCGCAGCGCTTGCACAGGGTGGGATGCTCAGAAACGGTACCAACACTGCTGAGAACCTTCCAGCATCGCTCGCACTTCTCGCCCTTGGCGGCAACCACATCCACCTTCAGCTCATCGCCCACGGTGATAACAACGCCGGAGGTGATCATGATGTCAGCAAGCTCCACGGCGTCCATATCCTTGAGGAATGCGTCCTCAGCGGTGACAGTCAGGTAGATGTCAGCCTCCAGTGCCTTACCGATCTTCTTCTCAGCGCGGGCAGCCTCCAGAGCGCCGTTAACGGCGGTGCGCACCGCGATGATTCGGCTCCACTTCTGCATGGCAGCGTCGTCCAGAGCGTACTCGGCGAAGGGCTGGTTCATCTGGTTGAGGACCACGTTGCGCGCATCGTCCTCACTGCGGTGGGGCATAGCCAGCCAGATCTCATCGCAGGTAAAGGCAAGGATAGGAGAGAACAGCTTGGTCATGGTGTCAAGGATCATCCACAGAGCAGTCTGAGCGCTGCGGCGCAGGAGACCGTTCTTCTCCTCGCAATACAGGCGGTCCTTGATGATATCCAGATAGAAGGAACTGAGCTCCACCACGCAGAAGTCGTTGATGGCGTGGGAAACGATGTGGAACTCATAGTTATCGTAAGCGGTGAAGCACTTCGTGATAAGTGCGTTCAGCTTGGTGACGGCCCAGCGGTCCAGCACCAGCATCTCCTCGGGCTTAACCAGATTGTTGGCGTCGAAGCCATCCAGATTGCCCAGACAGTAGCGGGCGGTGTTGCGGAACTTCAGGTAGCTCTGAGAGAGCTGCTTGAAGATATTGTCGCTGCAGCGGACATCAACGTGGTAATCCGCGCTGCCTGCCCACAGGCGCAGCAGATCCGCGCCGTACTTCTTCACAATATCCGCAGGATCAACGCCGTTGCCGAGGCTCTTGTGCATAGCGCGGCCCTCGCCGTCAACGGTCCAGCCGTGGGTCAGGCACTGCTTGAAGGGTGCGCCCTCGCCCATAGCGCCGACAGCGGTCAAAAGACTCGCCTGGAACCAGCCGCGGTACTGGTCCAGACCCTCGATATACATATCGGAAGGCCAGAAGCCCTGGGTCTTCTTCATGGAAGCGAAGTGGGTGGAGCCGGAGTCGAACCAGCCGTCCAGCGTATCCTCCTCCTTGGTGAAGTGGATGCCGCCGCAGTGGGGGCACTTGTAGCCACCGGGCAGGATCTCCCCGGCAGTCTTCTCATACCATGCGTTGGAGCCCTCAGCGCCGAACAGGTCACTGACAGCCTTGATGGTAGCGTCATCGCAGACAGGCTTGCCGCAGTCCTCGCAGTAGAACACGGGGATAGGCAGACCCCAGCGGCGCTGACGGGAGATGCACCAGTCGGCGCGCTCGCGCACCATGGACTCGATGCGGTCCTTGCCCCACGCGGGCAGCCAGCGGACATCGTCGGTCGCCTTCACAGCGGCATCCTTGAACGCGTCAACGGAGCAGAACCACTGGGGAGTGGCGCGGAAAATAATGGGGCTCTTGCAGCGCCAGCAGTGGGGATAGGAGTGAACGATCTCCTCGCTGGCAAACAGGGCGCCGCTGTCCTTCATATCCTGCAGAATGATGGGATTGGACTCGTCGGTCTTGAGACCGGCGTACTTGCCGGCGTAATCGGTGTGGCGGCCGCGGTCGTCAACGGGAACCACCATCTCCATACCGTAGCGCAGGCAGGTCTGGTAGTCGTCGGCACCGAAGCCGGGAGCGGTGTGGACGCATCCGGTACCGCTGTCCATAGTGACGTACTCAGCCAGCACCAGGCGGGAAGTCTTATCCAGGAAGGGATGCTGTGCCAGCATGTTCTCAAAGAACGCACCCTCGTGGGTCTCAACGATCTCGTAATGCTCGATGCCGCCGACCTTCATGACCTTCTCGCAGAGCGCCTCGGCAACGATCAGATACTCTTCGTTTGCCTTCACAATGGCGTAGCTGTCCCGGGGATGGAGGGCGATGGCGAGGTTGCCGGGCAGAGTCCAGATGGTGGTAGTCCAAATGACGAAGGAGAGCTTCTTGCCGGCATATGCGCCCAGCTTGCCCTGATCGTCCTTCATGGCGAAGCGGACGTAAGCGGTGGTGCAGGGATCGTCCTTGTACTCGATCTCGGCCTCAGCCAGAGCGGTCTCGTCCTTGGCGCACCAGTAGACAGGCTTGAGGCCCTTGTAGATGTAGCCCTTCTTGTACATCTCACCGAAGATCTTGACTTCCTCGGCCTCAAAGCTGGGATCCATGGTCATGTAGGGATGATCCCAGTCACCCAGCGTACCCAGACGCTTGAAGCCCTCGCGCTGGATGTCGATATACTTCATGGCATAGTTATAGCAGGCAGTGCGGAACTCGGGAATGCTCATCTGCTTGTGGTTGAGCTTCTGCTCCTTGATAATGGCAGACTCGATGGGCATACCGTGGTTATCCCAACCGGGAACGAAGGGAGTCCAGTAGCCGCGCATGGCGTGCATACGGATGATGAAGTCCTTCAGGGAGCGGTTCATGGCGTGGCCCATGTGGGGATGACCGTTGGAGAAGGGAGGGCCGTCGTGCAGAGAGAAGCGGGGCTTGCCGTCGTTCTTCTTCAGCATCTCGTTGTAGAGATCCATCTTCTGCCAGTTTTCCAGCATACCGGGCTCGCGGTTGGGGAGCCCCGCGCGCATGGGAAATTCGGTCTGGGGAAGATTCAAGGTTTTGTTGTAATCCATGGTTGGTTTCCTCCTGAAATATAGTAACTGCAAAATAATAAGAAAAACAAAAAACGCCCTTGTCTCTATAAAGAGACAAAGGCAAAAACCTCTGCGGTACCACTCTTTTTGCCGCAACGCGGCCACTCAAGCTCTGCGATATAACGGTCGCGCCCGGGTCGGCTTACTTGGCCAATGCCGTTGAGCCGCCTGCTCCGAGGGGATCTTCGCCCATCCTCGCTCTCCGCCCTTCCACCAAACCGTGCGGCTCTCTGCGCAGCTTAAACAGGTTACTCTTCCTCATCCATGCATTTTTGCATCATAACAGATTTCATATTATACGCAAACTTCGGATTTGTCAACCACTTTGCGCCGCTTTCCTCTGCTAAATTTTCGGTAGACGCGCCGTAAAAACCGTGGTATGCTGTATTTATCAATAAACTTTCAGGAGGTACATGCCATGAACCCCATTACTGCCATTGTTCTCGGCGCGGGCAGCCGCGGCAGCATCTACGCCGGCTACGCCAAGGACCACCCCGATGAGTTATCCGTTGTTGCCATTGCCGAGCCCCGCCCCGACCGGCTGGATGCCCTTGCCGACGCAGTCGGTGTCGGCGAGGAGAACCGTTTTGACGGCTGGCAGGCGCTTCTTTCCCGCCCCCGTATGGCGGATGTTGCCATTATCTGCACGCAGGACGGCGACCACACCGCCCCCGCCATCAGGGCGCTGGAGCTGGGCTATCACGTTCTTCTGGAAAAGCCCATGAGCAACAGCGAGGAGGAGTGCCGCGCCATCGAGGCAGCCGCCCGCAAGCATGACCGCCGCCTCTCCATCTGCCACGTTCTGCGCTACACCCCGTTCTATATGACTCTCAAATCTTTGATCGACAGCGGCGAGATCGGCGAGGTCTGCGCCATCGACCAGATTGAGAATGTGGGCTACTGGCATCAGGCACACAGCTTTGTTCGCGGCAACTGGTGCAATTCCAAAGAAAGCAGCCCCATGATCCTCCAGAAATCCTGCCACGATATGGATATTATCCTCTGGCTGGTTGGTAAAAAGTGCGAGCGGGTGTCCAGCTTTGGCTCCCTGCGCCATTTCAACGCCGAAAACATGCCCGAGGGCGCTCCCGAGCGCTGTCTGGATCACTGTCCCCACGCCGAAACCTGCCCCTACTACGCGCCTAAGATCTACATGGACATGACTAAAACCGGCTGGCCCATCGACGTGATCACCACCGACCTCAGCGAGGAGGGCCGCCGCAAGGCGCTGATGGAGGGACCTTACGGCCGCTGCGTCTACCGCTGCAATAACGATGTAGTGGACCGTCAGGTGGTCAATATGGAGTTTGAGGGCGGCGCGGTCGCCACCTTCACCATGATCGGTCTCTCCGCCGACTTCTCCCGCCAGTTGAAGATCTTCGGCACAAAGGGACAGATCCAGGCGGATATGGGCACCAAGGAGATCGTTCTCCAACGCTTTGGCGGGGAGAAGCGCACCATTCCTCTGGACATGGGCGGCAACTTCAGCGGCCACGGCGGCGGCGACTACGGTCTCATGGGCGACTTCCTTTCCGTCCTGCGCGACGGCGGCGAAAGCCGTTCCAGCGCGGCGGTCTCCCTGCAGAGCCATCTCATGTGCTTTGCCGCCGAGCGCTCCCGCGTGGAACACAGGGTGATCGAATTAAATTGAAAGCAATGGGGGGTGCTGCCGTGAGCAGCACCCCCCTCAGTCTGTCAAAGAACTACCATCTTTCAGGATGGTTTTCCCCATTGCATGGGGGGAGCTTGAGGGGGCAAAGCCCTCCTCAAATGAAATCGAATGCCTCGCTAAGCCTTGCATCGCAAGGCGTGCGACAGGCGCAGCCTGCACTTTTGCGGCGCATTGCAAAGCAAAAGTAACGGCATTTTTGAAGCGTGTCTGAAAAAGTCGGAGACTTTTTTGACACGCTGCGGGGGTGCTGCCGTAAGCAGCACCCCCTGTCATTCGTAAATAAACTCATTTCTCCAGTAGTATTGCAGACACTCAAATTTGTGGAACAGCTCCCCGCGTTCCTCCGGGATAGAGGTCACAAATTCACCGTCCACGGCGTAGACGCTCAGCGTTGACACCACGGGAAACACCTCGCGAAGCTCATCCATCGCCTGCATGAATGCCGGTCCCTCCCAGCCGCACTGCTCGAAGACCAGATTCATCAGATAGCAGGGCGCAATGGTGGGACCCTCGCCCACAAAATCACTGCCCAGCAGCTTCTTCGCCGCGTCATTTGCCCAGATCAGGTAGTCCGTCTGGTAGCGGGCGCGCAGGCTCTCCATCGAGTCCGAGTCAATATCCACACCCATTTCCTTATAGAACTCGTTTCCGTCCCCCATCCACGGGAGATGGTCGGAAAATACCACAAGAATCACAGGCTCCTCATCGCCGCGCAGCTTGTCCACCATCGCCATCAGCTCCCGGTCTCCCTGCATGATTTGATCCATGTAGTTATCCACCGCGTTTTTGCAGCCATCGGTATAGTTCCCGGTCAGATATTCCTTTTCGCCGAGGGACGCGTCCGTGTAGTACGGTCCGTGGCTCTGAATATTCAGGCTGAAGGAGAAATACGGCTTTCCGGTCTCCTTATTGGCAATAAAATCGTTATAGACCTCGCTGTAAAAAACGCTGTCCTCCAAATAGCGGGCGCTGCTGAGCTTTTCGTAGTCATTTTCCAGAAAACGGTAGCGTTCAAAGCCAAGATAGCCGTTCACATTGAAGCGGTTATAAAACCACCGCATATACGGATGGCTGCCCTCCACGGTGTACCCCTGCTCCCGGAGATACCAGAGATAGGAGTTGGTGTCCCCGCGGAAATCCCGAAGCTGGTAGTTTCCCGTCAGAAAGCAGCGCTCCGTGTCGATGGTACCGCCGGCGAAAATGTTGGTAAACAGCTTTCCGGTATAGCTCTCCGCCTGCAGGCTGTGGTACAGGTCGTAGCCGCTTACGTCCAGCCCCTCGATATCAAACGCCGAAAAGTCAAGGTATGCCTCCCGCATGATGGTGATCAGGTTGACCTTTTTCTCCTCGGGGATATCCGCGTCTGTGTAGCTCTCCAGAAGCCTTTCGGTGTCTGCCCGGTCATATCCCTCCGGCGCGGTATCGATCATGTCGCTGATGCTGTGCAGGAATGGGTAAAGCATACCATGGGCGATGTAGTTCTGGTTTGGACTCCACTGCTCCAGATAGTCATAATTTCCCAGGGAATCGTAGCGGGCATCATCCAGACAGACACCAAGCAGCAGCGCTCCCGCCGCCAGCGCGGCAAGCAGCAGCGCACCACGCTTTTTCCAGCCCCGCAGTACGCCCCGTGCCGTGAATGCCAGTACCGCCGTTCCCGCCGCGACGCACAGCACCGCCAGCGCGATGCGCTTGTCGATAAAGACCTGATAGCTGTCCGCCATCAGTCCCGCCTCCCGCAGGATCAGCAGATTTTCAAAGTAGATCGGGTCATCGCGAAACAAGATCTTAAAGAAATTGCCCAGGCTCAGTGCCAGAAGCGCCGTGCCGCCAATACCGAACGCCACCCACAGCCTGCCAAAGACCGCGTACAGAAGCCACATCAGCCACACTGCCGGAAGCAGGTTCAGCACGAGAAGCTCCGGAGATGCCAGATAGCTCCGGAATATCTCACTGGGATATGTTCCATAGGCGAATAGCAGCGTGATGTATCCCACCGCCGCGCCGCCGAGCGTTAACAGCGCAGCGCGCCATGCCCAATAGCACAATTTTTTTAAGAATTGCCATGACTGCTCCATGTCCGGTTGAAATAAAAACACCGTATTCAACAGTTTTTTCACGCTATCTCACCTCGAAATAAAAAAACGCTCTTCGCGCGTATTCAGTCATTATACTCTCTTTTTTTGCGTATCGCAACAGATGTCCTCGAAACACTGTCCGGAGTCTGCCGGATTATTTGCAGCCAAAAATGTTATTTTCACAGGCAGAACAAACAAAAGCCGCCACTTTGGGCGGCTTTTGCGGTGTATTCTCACAGCATGGGAAACCGGGAGGTCTTGTGCATCAGAAGCGAAACATACAGCGCGTCGATATTGCCGCGGGTGGTCTCCTCGCTGAAGCTGATGCGGATGGTTCCGGCGGCAACGCGCTTATCCACCCCCATGGCAGTCAGCACATGACTTGCCTTTCCCTGATGGCAGGCAGAACCGGCGCTGACATAAATGCCGCGCTCATCCAGCTCTGAAACGATGTTCTGACTGGGATATCCGGGCAGGGACACTGCCAGAATATGGGGCGCGTCGCCCCGTCCAACAACCTCCAGATCGGGGATCGCCGCAAGACGATCCAGCGCGTAATTGCGGATGGAGCCTGTGTGGGAGAGATAGGCATCCAGATTCTTCACACGAAGCTCTACAGCCTTGGCAAAGCCGACGATCTGCGCCACCGGCTCCGTTCCGGGGCGGAGACCCGCCTCCTGTCCGCCGCCGTAGAACATGGGTTGGGGCTTTTTTGCCTTTCCGCCCACATACAGCGCGCCGATGCCCTTGGGGCCGCCCACCTTGTGGGCGGAGATGGAAATAAAATCAGCCCCCAGATCCTTTGCCTTAAAGGGAACCTTCAAAAATGCCTGCACCGCGTCCGTATGCAGCAGTGCGGGATGCTGCTTGACACGCAGCAGAGCGGCAGTTTCGCTCACCGGATAGCGGACACCGATCTCGTTGTTCACCAGCATCATGCTGACGAGGGCGGTATCCTCCTTCAAAGCCTTCGCCACCTGCTCTACGGAGATGCGTCCCAGCTTGTCGGGCTTGATATAGGTGACGGAATAGCCCTCCTGCTCCAGCTCCTTCATCAGCTTGAGCACCGCACTGTGTTCCACGGCGGTGGTAACGATGTGCTTGCCCACGCGGCGGTTCTGATGGAGCGCGGCGCGGATGGCCCAGTTATCGCTTTCTGTGCCGCAGGAGGTGAAATAGAGCTGGCTGTCCTTGCAGCCCAGCGCGGAAGCTATCGTTGCCCGGCTCTCATCCACCAGCTCCTTTGCCTTGCGTCCACGGCTGTGCTGAGAGGACGGATTGCCGTAATTTTTGGTCAGCACTTCCGTCATGGCGGCGGCGACCTCAGCGGTCACCGGGGTGGTAGCCGCGTAATCAAGATAATGCATAGCGATAACTCCTTTTCGGCAAGGAAAAAACTTTTCCTTGCCAGTTAAAAAAATGTGTACTATAATAGAAAATCCGTTAGCGGAAACAACGCACGGACAGCCGTCCGTGCAAAACTTTCAGCTTTATATTATACCGTTGAAAGAACAGAAATGCAAGGGGGGAAAACCGTGAAAATTGCCATCTATACACTGGGCTGCAAGGTCAATCAATATGAAACGCAGGCAATGGAGCAGGCGCTCACCGCCCGGGGGCACACACTGGTTCCCTTTGAAGCTGCCGCCGACGCTTATATTATCAACACCTGCACCGTCACAGCGGTGAGCGACAAAAAATCCCGCCAGATGATCCGCCGTGCCCGCAAGGAAAACCCCGCCGCCGTTGTGGCAGTCTGCGGCTGTTACGCTCAGACAAAGCCGGACGAGGTCGCCGCGCTGGAGGTGGATCTGGTGTCCGGCACCGGTGACCGGATGAAATTTCTCGACCTTCTGGAAAGCGCGGTGCGGGAAAAGGAACCTGTTTTTAATGTGGACGAGGCGCTTCGCCGCCGGAAATTTGAAATTTTACCCGCCGGCGGCATGGCAGAGCGCACCCGCGCTATGCTCAAGGTAGAGGACGGCTGCGTCAATTTCTGCTCCTACTGCATCATTCCCTACGCCCGCGGTCCCGTGCGCTCCCTGCCCCTTCCTGTCGCTGTGGAACAGACAAAGCAGCTCAAAAGCGAGGGCTACCATGAGATCGTCATCACCGGCATTGAAATTTCGTCGTGGGGACAGGATCTGCGGGACGGCACGAGCCTTATCGACCTTCTGGAAGCCGTCAGTGAAGCGGCAGGCGATATGCGCCTTCGTCTCGGCTCTCTGGAGCCGCGCACTATTACAGAGGATTTCTGCCGCCGGGCATCTCTGCTCCCCAACCTCTGCCCCCACTTCCACCTGTCCCTGCAGTCGGGCTGTGACGATACCCTGCGCCGCATGAACCGCAAATATGATACCGCTCGATATAAAGAGAGCGTTGAACTACTCAACGTATACTTTAATCACCCCGCTGTCACCACCGATCTGATTGTCGGCTTCCCCGGCGAAACGGAGGAGGAGTTTGAAAAGACCCTCGATTTCATCCGCTCCTGCCGCTTCGCGGAGATGCACATCTTCCCTTACTCCATCCGCACAGGGACTCCGGCGGCAAAGCTGCCGCAGGTGCCCGGAAATATCAAGGACGACCGCGCCCACCGGGCAGCAGCCGTGGCACGGGAGCTCAGCGAGGCATATCTCTCCGCGTGCGTTGGCGAGATATTCCCGGTGCTTTACGAGCAGCAGTACGGCGACCGCTTCTGCGGACACGCCCCCAATTACGCCACCGTCGCCGTCCCTGCCGGTGACTATCACAACCGCGTTCTTTCCACCCGCATCACCGGGGTGGACAACGGCACCCTGCTGGGTGAACTGCTATAAAGAAAGAAAAGAAGGTAGTGCTATGTTTAATTTCTTTGCCTATATTTCCCGCATGAAGTATATTGCCCGCTGGTCACTGATGCGCAACAGCTTTTCCGAGAATATTCAGGAGCACAGCCACGCTGTGGCCGTCCTTGCCCATGCCCTGGGCGTGATCCGCCGGGATGTGCTGGGCATCGACTGCGATCCCAACGCCTGTGCCACCGCAGCGCTCTACCACGATGCCAGCGAGATCCCCACCGGCAACCTCCCCACCCCCATCAAGTACTACAGTCCCGCCATTCGTGAGGCTTACAAGCAGGTGGAGGAGGAAGCCGCCACCAAGCTACTGGACATGCTGCCCGCGGAGCTTCGCGGTTCCTACGAGCCTCTGCTCCGCGAGGAGGATGATGAGATCCGCCGCATCGTAAAGGCGGCGGACAAGCTCTCCGCGTACATCAAGTGTGTTGAGGAGCTGCGTGCGGGCAACAATGAGTTCCGTGACGCGGGCAAGGAAACACTGGACTCCATCAAGGCAATGGAAATGCCCGAGGTGGACTGGTTTCTGGAGCGCTTCGGCGGCTCCTTCGGGCTGACACTGGACGAGCTGAGAAAGCAGTAAAGAGGGGTTTCCCCTCTTTTTCTGCTTTTTTCACATATTTTTCTGATGTTTTTTTCGCAAAACATCAGAAAAGGCTTGCGTTTTCAATACTTGTATGGTATTATCAGCTTGGTAAGAGTGGTTAGACCAGAGTGGACTTTCAAAAGTCCGCTCTTTTTCTTGACCTTTATTGGGAAACAATAAGTTCCCGCAAACAATGATTGAAAGCGAGGGTACGCTATGGCAAAAGTGACTGAGATCGTGGCAAAGCTGGCGGCTCCCGCCGTGGCCGATGCAGGCTGCGAGCTGTGGGATGTTGGATATGTGCGCGAAGCGGGAACCTGGTTCCTGCGCGTATATCTGGACAAAGAGGGCGGCGTGGATATTCTCGACTGCGAAAAAGTCAGCCGCACTGTGAGCGATCTGCTGGACGAGGTCGACCCCATCGAAGGAAGCTATGTTCTGGAGGTCTCCTCCGCCGGTGCGGAGCGTGTTCTGAAGCGTCCGGGCGACTTTGAGCGCTTTATGGGCAGCCCCGTATTCGTGAAGCTCTATAAGAGCCGAGATGGACGCAAGGAATTTTCCGGCCACCTCGCCGGATATGATAACGGTGCCGTCACCGTGACCGTCGGTGCCGAAACGCTGACCTTTCAGAAGGAAGAAGTCGCGCTGTGCCGTCTGAGAGTTGAGTTTTAACACATATTATATAGGAGTAAACGAAAATGAAGTGTGATGAAATCTTTGCCGCACTGGCGATGCTGGAAAAGGAGCGCGGAATTTCCCAGACCTTTATGATGGATAAGATCGTGCAGGCGCTGATTACCGCCTACAAGCGCGACCACGAGGGCGTTGAGAATGTCATCGTGGACGTTGACGAGGTCAAGCGTGATCTGAAGATGTTCGTGCAGAAGGAGGTTGTGGAGGAAGTCGAGTTCCCCGGCACCCAGATCTCCGCCGAGGATGCCCGCGCCAGATTCCGCAACGCCCAGCCCGGCGACATTGTAAATATTCCCGTTGATACCGTGGAGTTTGGCCGCATCGCCGCTGGAAACGGCAAGCAGGTCATCATTCAGGGTCTGCGCGAGGCCGAGCGCGGCATGGTGTACGACGAATTCAACTCCAAGCAGCACGAGCTCCTCACCGGTATCGTCAGCCGGGTCGATAACAACGGCGGTGTCCACCTGCGCATCGGCAACGGCAACGAGTCCACCGAAGCCATGCTTGCCTCCGGCGAGCAGATCAAGGGGGAAACGCTGGTCGAGGGTCAGCACGTCAAGGTCTATGTGGTGGAGGTCCGCCGCGGCACCCGCGGTGCTCAGGTGCTGATCTCCCGCACCCATCCCGGTCTGGTCAAGCGCCTCTTTGAGCTGGAAGTGCCCGAGATCTTTGACGGCACCGTGGAGGTCAAGTCCATCGCCCGCGAGGCAGGCAGCCGCACCAAGATGGCTGTCTGGAGCAACGATGAGGCTGTCGATCCCATCGGCGCCTGCGTTGGACCCGCCGGTCAGCGCGTGGGCAGCATCGTAAACGAGCTGCGCGGCGAAAAGATCGACATTATCAAGTACAGCGATGATCCCGCCGAGTTCATCGCCGCCGCTCTCGCTCCCGCCGACGTTGTGAACGTCTGGCTCAGCGACGAGGGCAAGGCCTGCCGTGTCATCGTGCCCGACGATCAGCTCTCCCTCGCCATCGGCAAGGAGGGTCAGAACGCAAGACTGGCTGCACGTCTGACCGGCTACAAGATCGATATCAAGCCCCAGAGCTACAAGGAAGAAGAATAATTCAGAAAGGCGGCTAAAGCATTGCAGAAAGTAAGGAAGATCCCCCAGCGCCAGTGCCTTGGCTGCCGGGAAATGAAAGATAAAAAGGCTCTGATCCGCGTTGTCCGCTCGCCGGAGGGCGCGATCAGCCTTGATTTCAAGGGCAAGCTGCCCGGACGCGGCGCTTACGTCTGTCCGGACAGCGCCTGCCTTGCCAAAGCCCGCAAGAGCCGCGCGCTGGAGCGCGCCTTTGAAACGGCGATCCCCGCCGGGGTCTATGAGCTTCTGGAGAAGCAGATGGGAGAGGGCGATGGACAATAATAACATTCTCAACATGCTCGGTCTTGCCCTCCGCGCCAAAAGGCTGGAGGTGGGCGAGGAGCCTGTTGGCGCGGTCTGCCGCGCGCGGGACTGCCGCCTTATCATCGTAGCACGGGACGCGGCGGACAACACCTTCCGCCGTGTGCGCCATTTTGCCGATGCAGGGCAGTGCCTGTGGATCTCCGTCCCCTTCACCAAGGAGGAGCTGGGCTTCGCTGTGGGACGCACCTCCTGCGCCATGCTGGGCGTGACGGATATCGGCTTTGCCGAATCCATCGCCAAAAAGCTGGCGGCGGTGGATCCCGAGAAATTCACACAGACTGCCGAGCAGCTCTCCGTCAAGGCGCAGCGGGCAGCGCAGCGGCGGAAAGAGCAGCAGTCCCACGAAAAGAACGTCCGCATGGGCGGAAAAAAGCGCCCCGCGAAGAAATGATTATCATAATAATGTAGTACCCACCATAGCGCACGCGTGGACATCGGTCAGCGGGTGACTATGCGTGTGTTATGGTGCATAAACCGATCACTTATTGGAGGTGACCCTATTGGGTAATATCAAGTATAAGGTGAATGAACTGGCGAAGGATCTGGGTCTTCAGACCAAGGACATCGTTGAGGTGCTGACGAAGTATTACGACACGCCCAAAAAGTCCGGTCAAAATCTGGAGGAGGACGAGCTGAACGTTGTTTTCGAGCATCTGACTCAGCATAACCAGATCTCCGGTATCGAGGTGATCTTCGCCGAGGCTGCCGCCGCAGAGCAGGCAAAGAGCGAGGAGAAGGCTAAGACCGAGCAGGCAAAGCCCGCCCAGCCCAAGCCTCAGAACGCTCCCGCCGTCCCCGCGCAGAGCAGCAGGAACGCTCAACCCCAGCAGACCGCTAAGAGCGAGACCGCTCCCGCACAGGAGACCGAGCAGGATAACGCCTCCCGCGTGCCCAAGACCAAGGTGGTGGACACCCGCAAGGCGACCAACATCAATCTGGATAAGTATGACGAGAAGCTCCAGGATCTTGCAGAGAGCAACGACCGCGGCAAGCGCGGCAGTATGGAACAGAACAAGGAAAAGTTCCGCAACGCCGGCGGCAAGAAGAAGCAGCAGCAGATGAACTTCTCCAACAAGCGCAAGCAGGAGGAGGCCGAGAAGCTGCGCAAGCTGCAGCTTGAGATCGCCAAGAAGACCCC
>JAZOBV010000042.1:0-13563 GCA_045596145.1 Candidatus Pelethomonas sp. | reverse complement strand
CCTTGGCTCACAGAACGACATGGCTACGATCCGACTTCAACAAGCGCAAGCAGGAGGAGCAGGAGAAGCTGCGCAAGCTGCAGCTGGAGATCGCCAAGAAGACCCCCCTCACCGTCAAGATCCCCGCTGAGATCTCCGTCGGTGAGCTGGCAAGCCGCATGAAGAAGACCGGTGCCGAGGTCGTCAAATGCCTGATGAAGAACGGCATCATGGCTTCCCTCAGCCAGCTGATCGACTTTGATACCGCCGCCATCATCGCTGAGGAGATGGGCTGCAAGGTCGAGCAGGAGGTCGTTGTCACCATTGAGGAGAAGCTGATCGACACCGCCGAGGACCGCGAGGAGGATCTGCTGCCCCGCGCTCCCGTTGTCGTTGTCATGGGTCATGTTGACCATGGTAAGACGTCTCTGCTGGACAGCGTCCGCAACGCCAGCGTCGCTTCCGGCGAGGCAGGCGGTATCACCCAGCACATCGGTGCTTATCAGGTGCAGATCAACGGCAAGCCCATCACCTTCCTGGATACCCCCGGTCACGAGGCCTTCACCTCCATGCGCGCCCGCGGCGCCATGGTCACGGATATCGCCATTCTGGTGGTCGCCGCTGACGACGGTATCATGCCCCAGACCATCGAGTCTATCAACCACGCCAAGGCAGCCAATATCCCCGTCATCGTTGCCATCAACAAGATGGATAAACCCACCGCCAACCCCGACCGCATCAAGCAGCAGCTCACTGAGCACGGTCTGGTGAGTGAGGAATGGGGCGGCGAGACCATCATCTGCCCCATTTCCGCCAAGACCGGCATGGGTATCGACAATCTGCTGGAAATGGTCACTCTGACCGCCGAAATGGCAGAGCTGAAAGCCAACCCCAACCGTGCCGCGCAGGGTACCGTCGTGGAAGCCCGTCTGGACAAGGGCCGCGGCCCCGTTGCCACCTTGCTGGTGCAGAACGGCACCCTCAAGCAGGGCGACATCATCATCGCAGGCACCTCTGTTGGCCGTGTCCGCGCTATGGTGGACGATAAGGGCAACCGTCTGGAGCAGGCCGGTCCCTCCGTTCCTGTGGAGATTACGGGTCTGGGCGAGGTCCCCGGCGCAGGCAGCACCTTCAACGCCGTTGCAGACGAGCGTCTGGCGCGTGAACTGGTCGAACAGCGCAAGGCTGAGGAGAAGGCAAAGGCAAACGCTCCCGTCCAGAAGGTCTCTCTGGAGGATCTGTTCAGCCAGATCCAGGCAGGTGAGATGAAGGATCTGAACCTGATCGTCAAGGCTGACGTGCAGGGCAGCGCCGAGGCAGTCAAGGCAAGCCTTGAGAAGCTCAGCAACGAGGAGGTTCGCGTCCGCGTCATCCACAGCGGTGTCGGCGCCATCAACGACAGCGACGTTATGCTCGCCTCCACCTCCAAGGCCATCATTATCGGCTTTAACGTCCGTCCCGACGCTTCCGCCCGCGACAGCGCGGCACGCAGCAACGTGGATATGCGTATGTACCGCGTCATTTACGATGCCATCAACGAGGTCGAAGCCGCTATCAAGGGTATGCTGGCTCCCAAGTTCCGCGAGGCTCTGCTGGGTCACGCTGAGGTCCGCCAGACCTACAAGGTCTCCGGTGTCGGAACCATCGCTGGCTGCTATGTGCAGGACGGCAAGATCCTGCGCAACTGCCAGGTGCGTATCGTCCGCGACGGTATCGTTATCCACGAGGGCAACCTCGCTTCCCTGCAGCGCTTCAAGGATTCCGTCAAGGAAGTTGCCTCCGGCTACGAGTGCGGCATGAGCATCGAAAAGTTCAACGATATTAAGGACGGCGATATCATCGAGTGCTTCACCATGGAGCAGGTGCAGCCCGACTGATTTGTTGAAAATCGGCGAATACTATCGCAGGGCGGGCAAAACGCCCGCCCTGCTTTACCATCACCCTCGATAAAGGAGGAAAAATCATGGCAAACAACCGAATCGGACGCATCAATGAGGAGATCCAGCGTGAGCTGTCGTCCCTCATGCGTTCTCTGAAGGACCCCCGCCTGCAGAGCGGACTTCTGACCATCACCCATGTGGACACCACGCCCGATCTGCGCTTTTCCAAGATTTTTGTCAGCGCGCTGAACAAGGAGCAGGAAAAGGAGATGCTCAAGGGACTGAAATCCGCCGCCGGATATCTGCGCCGGGAGCTGGGCGCGGCGCTGAAGCTGCGTTACACCCCGGAGCTGCAGTTCGTGGCGGATGACTCCATCCGGCAGGGCGCGCATATTCTGGAAATGCTGCGCAATCCCGATGTGGTCAAGCCCCCGAATCCCGCAAACGAGCATATCGTTCTGGAAGACGATTGATCCCCCGCCCTCTATTTTTCCCGCGCCGTTTTACGGCGCGGGAAATTTAAAAGAAAAAGCAACTTTTTTATAAAAAACGCTTGACAAACGAAGTCTTTTCCTGTATAGTAAATCGTGCCTGTCCGACAGGTCGGAAATATGGCGGCGTAGCTCAGTTGGCCAGAGCATTCGGTTCATACCCGAAGTGTCACCGGTTCGAATCCAGTCGCCGCTACCAAACTCCCTCCCAAAAGGGAGGGAGTTTTTCCCCTTGGCGCGTTGGTCAAGCGGTCAAGACACCGCCCTTTCACGGCGGTAACACGGGTTCGATTCCCGTACGCGTCACCAGACGGGAGAATCGTCCCGTCTAATACGGAGGCTTAGCTCAGCTGGTTAGAGCGCCTGCTTCACACGCAGGAGGTCACTGGTTCGAGCCCAGCAGTCCCCACAAGAAAACCCCGCTTTTGCCAAATGACAAAAGCGGGTTTTTCAACTAAATCCACCCTTTCGGGTAGGTGAAATCGTCTTCGACGATGAAATCCACTTCGCGGATGATATCCGCCTCGACGGCGGACGGGTGGATTTAATTTCATCTGCGAAGCAGATTTCATCCGAACGGAGTGAGGATTTCATCGCGCGTTGCGCGATTTCATTTGAAATGGATTTATGATATAGTTTTAGCAAAGAGGTGCTTTTGATGACCGAAAATAAGCTTGCAGACCTGTCAACGGAATTTGCGATTGCCATTTTGAAGCTTACTAGTGAAATCAAGGGACATTACTCCTTGTCAAACCAGCTTGAGCGGAGCGGTACAAGCATCGGCGCAAATATCCGGGAAGCCAAGTACGCTCACAGTAAGGCGGATTTCATTGCAAAGCTACAAATATCGCTGAAGGAATGCTATGAGACAGAATACTGGATCGAAATTGCAGTAAAATCAGGAATCGTTTCAGAAGACGCAGCAAAAAATATTCTCCATGACTGCGGAGCTATCCGCAGAATGCTCATTGCATCCATCAATACCGCAAAGAGAAATCATACATAATCCAAAAAGCGAGGATCAGACGGTCAGTTCTGCTCCTCGCTTTCTTCATCTTCAATATACTCCATAATGTCCCCTACCTGACATTTCAGAATGCGGCAAAACATTTCAATCGTATGTGTGCTGACGCTCTCGTTTCGCTTCAATCTGGTGATTTGTCCGGGACTGATATTATATTTCTTGATCAGTGTATACTGTGAGACTCCCTTCTCCTTCATCACATTCCATAAATTGTCGTATGAAATCATAACATTCAAGCCTCACTTTCTACTTGAATGTTAACCGAATATGGTGTATATTAATATTAACCAATATCGGTTAATACAGAGCTTAAAGCACTTGCTCAGATAATGAAAGGAGGGCCTGATACCGTTTCACGCTATGTGCGTGAGTATGAAGCCGCAGTAAGTGATGCTCACGCGATAAAAACAAGTACCGTTAAATAAACTTTGATGAGAGGTTGGAAAATGAAAAGATTAGTTGCACTATTTTTGGCACTGGTTATGTGCCTGTCCCTGTGCGGTTGTGGTAAGAGCAAATCAGTCAAACAGGTTGAAGCCTTGATTGATGCGATCGGCACTGTTACCGAAGACAGCGAACACGCAATTACGGTAGCCGAGCTCATGTACCATGGACTTACTGCGGAAAACAAAAAAAAGGTTAGTAATTACAGCACTCTGGTAGCTGCAAGAAAAGCCTATGACGCACTTCCGCAACCGGTTGGACTGACAGTCGATAATTTTACAGATTATTTTAAAATAACCAGTAATTTTGGTGAGATGAAAATAGGAGAAACGGCCTCCAAACTCGAATGGATTTTAGCTATTTCTCCGGCGCGCCCCGGAACAGTAAGGGATATTGAAGTCAATCTCAAAGTTACGACTCCCCAACCTTGGACGCTCAGCACCCAGAATGAAGCTTATTTGGACAGCTTTTTTGATCATCCGGGCTGGTTCACTCTCAAAATTCGAATACCTGCAAACGGTAATTACAGCAATCAATATGAGCTGATTTCGATGTTTAATAAAAGTATGCCACAATCGAATTGCACTATTCAGATTACATCTGTTACCGGCACATTCACGGAAAAGTAAAAGGCATTCTTGGAGCGGGGCGAGTGTCCCGCTCCTGTTCTTTATGCGTTCGCACACCTTGACGCGCAAAGAGAGCGTGTTATAATAAATGGTGTAAAATGAAACAAAACGAATTTAGGCTTTTTGAACGTAAAAGGTTCTGTTTTTTAGTTGTAGAGATTTCGGCGGCGAGCCGCCGCAGCCTGCTTCACACGCAGGAGGTCACTGGTTCGAGTCCAGCAGTCTCCACCAAACAGTCGTCCCAATCGGGACGGCTGTTTTTGCTTTAAAATTAGTTTTTGTTCCCCCCTCCGGAACAGGTGCAAATTGCACCTGTTCCGGTTGCTTTTTTCTTTAGGATTTGGTAGAATTATCCCAAATGCAAATGAAGGAGGAACTTACCCTATGCAGAACATTATTGAAAAGCACAATTTTATCTTCCGTCAGGTTCGTGAGATGCCCGACGTGGACGGCAAGCTCTGGGAGATGGAGCATGCCAAAACCGGCGCGAAGCTCTGCTGGCTGGAGCGTGATGACGAGAACATGACCTTCGCCATCGGCTTTAAGACCATCCCTACCGACTCCACCGGCGTGTTCCACATTCTGGAGCACTCTGTCCTGTGCGGAAGCGACAAGTATCCCGTGAAGGAGCCCTTTGTTGAGCTGCTCAAAAGCTCTCTGCAGACCTTCCTGAACGCCATGACCTTCAACGACAAGACGGTCTACCCCGTGGCAAGCCGCAACAAGCAGGACTTCCTCAATCTGGTGGACGTTTACATGGACGCAGTCCTGCATCCCGCCGCCGTCACCAAGAGCGAGATCTTCCGCCAGGAGGGCTGGCGCTATGAGATGGGCGAGGACGGCAAGCCCTTCTTCCAGGGCGTTGTTTACAACGAGATGAAGGGCGCTTACGCCGACGTCCGCGACGTTATGGGCGAGGCGATGGATCAGCGCCTCTTCCCCGACAACTGCTACAGCCACGATTCCGGCGGCAACCCCGAGTGCATCCCCGATCTGACCTATGAGCAGTTCTGTGAGGCACACAGCAAGTACTACCACCCCTCCAACTCTCTCATTTTCCTTGACGGCAGCGTGGATCTGGATGCTGTCCTCCCCCTGCTGGACAGCTACCTCTCTCCCTACGAGCGCCAGACGCTGGAGTTCCTCATCCCCATGCAGGCTGTTCTGCCCTACCAGGAGGCCGAGGTGGAGTATGAGATCGGCGAGAGCGAGGATACCAAGGGCCGCACCATCGTTTCCTACGGCCGCATCTTCGGCACCTATGCCGATCAGGAGGAGACCTACGCCGCAGCCATTCTGGCGGACTATCTCGCCGGCGGCAGTGAGGGTCCCCTGAAGCGCGCCATTCTGGACGCTGGTCTCGGCACCGATGTGAAGGTCGGCAGCCACGACGGCATCCAGCAGGCATGGATGAACTGGCAGGTCTGGAACACCGATGCGGAAAAGGTTCCCGAGATCAAGGCATTCATCCGCAAGACCCTCACCGAGATGGTAGAGAAGGGTCTGGACCGTGAGCGTCTGACCGCCTGCTGCGCCAACTTCGCCTTCCGCCAGATGGATCGTGACGGCATGGGCTGGCCCCGCGGTCTGGTGGAGATGCTGACCGTCTACGAGAGCTGGCTGTACGGCGGCGACCCCGCTCAGAACTTCAGCTTCCGCGCCGTTCTGGACGGTCTGAGCGAAAAGATCACCACCGGCTACTTTGAGAACAAGATCCGTGAGTGGCTGCTGGACGATGCCACCGGCGTTATGGTCATTATGAAGCCCTCTCAGACACTGGGCGCAGCCAAGCTGGAGCGCGAGAAGAACCGCGTTGACGGCGAGTGGGCAGCCATGAGCGACGATGAGAAGAAGGCTACCGACGAGCTGTGTCAGAAGATCCGTCTGTGGCAGCAGACTCCCGACAGCGAGGAGGCTCTCGCCACCATTCCCGTTCTGAAGGTCAGCGACATTCCCGAGACCGTCAAGAAGCTCTCCGTTGTTACCGATACCGTTAAGGACGTTCCCGTCCTGCGCCATACCACCGGCAGCAAGCTGGTGAACATGAACCTGCTGTTCAGCGCCAACGACCTCACCGCCGAGGAGCTGCCCATTGCAAGCCTGCTGGGCTCCATGCTGGGCAAGCTGCCCACCGCCAAGCACGACAGCGCCGCCCTGCAGACCATCACAAAGCAGAAGATCGGCAAGATCTCCTTCGGCACCGAGGCATATCCCGTTATGAATACCCTCGATCAGTGCATCGTCAATATGGGCACCAACGCCGTCTGCCTTGAAAATTACAAGGACGAGGCCGCTGACCTCATTATCGAGATGCTGACCGAGACCGTCTTTGAGAACAAGTCCCTCCTGATGGATATTCTGCGCCAGCAGAAGACCAACCTGCAGATGAGCCTGATCTCCGGCGGCAACCGCTACGCCATCGGTCGTGTCAATGCCCGCACCAGCGCCTACGGCGCCGCCACCGAGTACCTGCGCGGCTGCGAGTACATCAGCTGGATCAACAAGTGCTGCGAGTATGACGATGCCGCTCTCACCGATCTGCTGGGCAAGATGGAAGCGCTGGCTAAGAAGGTCTTCTGCCGCGCTCGTCTGACCATCAGCGTGTCCGACAATGTGGGCTGCGCTCTGACCGAAAAGCTGGCATCCGTCTTCCCCGAGGGCGAGACCGCTCCCAAGACCGCGACCTACGCTTTGCTCCCCGCCTGCCGCGAGGGTATTCTGATCCCCGCAGGCGTTGGCTTCGCCGTCAAGGGCGCGCATCTGAAGAACTACGGCAAGGAGTACACCGGCAGCGTGGCAGTGCTTGCCAAGATGCTGGGTCTGGAGTACCTGTGGAACGCCATCCGTGTACAGGGCGGCGCCTACGGCGCAGGCTTCTCCGGCGGCGGCTACGGTGAAATGCTGTTCCACACCTACCGCGATCCCAACCCCGGCCGCTCTCTGGGCTGCTTTGACGAGTCCGCTGATGTCATCCGCGAGTACTGCAGGAACGGCGGTCAGCTGGATAAGTTCATCCTTGGCGCGGTCAGTGCCAGTGACCTGCCTCTGAGCGCCGACGGCAAGATCGACCTTGCCGAGGCACGTTACTTCAAGGGTATCACCCACGAGGAAGTGGAGCGCACCCACCGTGAGCTGCTGCATACCGGCTATGATGAAATTCTCTCTCTGTGCGACACGCTGGAGGAGATCGCAAAGGGCGAAAACATCTGCGTTGTCGGCGGTCAGCCTCAGCTGGACGGCTGTGGCGAAAAGCTTGCCGAGATCCGTCAGATCCTTGCATAATAATTCCCCTTGTACAACAAAGGAGCGCCCGCTGGGCGCTCCTTTGTCACATATCATTTTATTTCCCCGCTTGTTTCTCAACAACAAGTGCTTGATCCCGCTCCGTCAGCACCAGTGCGTCACCTGCCAGGAACCGCTCCTCCAGAAGTCCGTCGGCGATGGCATCCTCCACCCGCGTCCGGATCAGCCGTCGCAGCGGACGGGCACCGTAGGCATCTCCGGCACTTTTCCGGGCAAGATGCTCAAGGGCAGACTGCTCCGCAGTGAGCGCGATCCCCTGTGCGGACAGGCGGTTCGCCACCTCGCCGATCATTCGCCCGGCAACGGCGGTAAGCTCCACCTCCCCCAATCGGCGAAAAATGATCGTTTCATCCAGCCGCCCCAGAAATTCCGGGCGGAAGGTGCGGCGCAGCTCCTCCTCCACCGCCCGTCTTACGCTTTCATGGTCATCCCTCTCTCCGGAGGAAAACCCAAGCGCAGCGGCGCGGCGGGTCAGATGCCGTGCGCCCACATTTCCGGTCATAACGATCACCGCATTGCGAAAATCCGTCCGTCTGCCCCGACTGTCGGTGAGCTGACCATCCTCCATGATCTGCAGCAGCAGATCCCACACATCGGGATGCGCCTTTTCGATCTCGTCAAACAGTACCACGCTGTAGGGACGGCGGCGCACCCGCTCGGTAAGCTGTCCGCCGTCGTCGTGTCCCACATAGCCCGGCGGCGCGCCCACCAGACGGCTGGTGGAGTGCCCCTCGGAAAATTCGGACATATCCATGCGGATCATGGCATCCTCCTCTCCAAACAACGCGCGGGTAAGGGCACGGCACAGCTGCGTCTTACCCACGCCGGAAGCTCCCAGCAGCAAAAAACATCCTGCGGGACGGTTTGGCTCCTTCAGCCCCATTCTGCCCCGGCGGATCGCCCGGGCAATGCTTACCACCGCCTCATCCTGCCCCACCACGCTTTCACGGAGCTCGTCCTCCAGCCGCCGAAGCCGCTCCCGCTCACTGCAGGTAATGCGCTGAACCGGGATTCCCGTCCACTCGGCTGTTACGGCGGCGATATCGTCTGCCGTTACCGAGGTTTCAAATGCCTCATTCTGCAAGCGCTGGCGCTCCCGGCAGAGCTGGCGGGCAAAATCCTCCTCCACATCACGGAGCTTCGCCGCCCCCTCAAAATCCTCCCCGGCAACCGCCGCCGCCTTGTCTGCGCGAACCTGCTCCAGCCGCTTTTCCAGAAGCAGAGTGTCCGGTGTCTTTGGCACAGCGTACAGCCGCACCCGGCTGCACGCCTCATCCATGAGGTCGATTGCCTTATCAGGAAGACGGCGGTCGGGAAGATACCGGCGGCTCAGCTCCACAGCGGCACGCAGCGCCTCGTCGCTGATGGCAATACGGTGATGGGTCTCGTAGCGCGGGCGGAGTCCCGTAAGAATCTCCATTGCCGTTTCACTTGTGGGCTCGTCCACTGTTACGACCTGAAACCGCCGCTCCAGCGCCGCGTCCTTTTCAATGTGCCTGCGGTACTCCTCCGGCGTTGTGGCACCGATGACGCGGATCTCTCCCCGCCCCAGCGCAGGCTTGAGGATGTTTGCCGCGTCCACCGCCCCCTCAGCACTGCCCGCACCGACGATGGTGTGGATTTCGTCAATAAATAAAATTACATTCTCCCGCCGCCGCACCTCCGCGATGGCGTTTTTCACCCGCTCCTCAAATTCTCCGCGGTATTTTGTGCCCGCCAGCATGGAGGCGATGTCGATGGAGAGGATCGTCGTGCCCTGCAGTTCCTCCGGCACGTCCCCATCCACAATGCGCTGCGCCAGCGCCTCCGCCACGGCGGTCTTCCCCACCCCCGGCTCGCCTACGAGGACGGGATTATTCTTGGTGCGTCGGCTGAGAATGCGGATGGTGCGCTGAAGCTCCTTTTCCCGCCCCACAACAGGGTCAAGCTTTCCCTCCCGGGCAAGGGCATTCAGACTTCGGGTAAACTGGTCAAGCACCTTGGAGCGCACCGGCTCCTCCCGAACAGCGGTTGCACGGGGCACGCTTTCCCGTCCCGTTCGCTGACCTCCCCGGGCAGACGGAGAGCCGCCCATGCGCTGAAGCAGGCTTGCCTGCAAACGGCGGGTATCTGTCCCCAGCGCGCGGAAAATGCGCGTTGCCATGGTGCCGTCCTCCCGCAGAAGTCCCAGCAGCAGATGCTCTGTGCTGACACACGCGCCGCCCCCTGCCGCGCACTCCTGCGCGGCGGTTTCGATCACCTTTCTGGCGCGGGGCGTCAGTCCCTGCGAGGGCGGAACCCCCTGCAGCCCCCTGCCCACAAAACCGATCAGCGTCTGACGCACCTGCTCGGCGCTTACCCCCTGCTCCAGCAGACAGCGGCGGGCGACACTGTCCTCAGCGGTCAGAATACCCAGCAGCAGATGCTCACTGCCCACATAGCTATGCCCCAACTCGCCTGCCGCGCCCTGTGCCAGACGAAGCGCCGACTGCGCCCCCGGAGTAAATTGATTTGCGCGCATGACGCACCTCCTGAAATTCCTGTTTTCTCCAGTATACCCACAGAATGAGTTTTTACACATTTCTCCATTATACAGCCGATTTTCCACTTGCTTTTTTGAAAGTTCATGCTACAATGAAACTACCATACTAACAGGAGGTAACGATTCATGGCTCACAAGATCACTGATGCTTGCGTTAGCTGCGGTACTTGCGCTGAGAACTGCCCCGTCGATGCTATCATCCAGGGCGATACCCAGTACGAGATCAAGGCTGATGTCTGCGTGGACTGCGGCGCTTGCGCCGGCAACTGCCCCGTGGACGCTATCGTTGCTGAGTAATTTTAGCTACATAGCAAAAAAACAGAGGACGGTTTTTTCCGTCCTCTGTTTTTTCTTTTCTTATAGCTTCCTCAAATCCACCGCGCAGTTTTTCCGGTGCAGCAGCGCCGCGGCGAGGAGCAGCACCAGCGCACCTCCAAGTCTTACCACGTCGGCATACGCACCGGACAGCAGCACCGCTACGGCGAAAATAACCGCCGCCAGCAGACCGCCGAAGCCTCCCACCGCAGCAGCCGCGCTCTGCTTGACCACGCTCACCTCGCTGTCCCAGTTGAAATTGGGCAGGAGCAGGTTTGCCGTGATGCCGAACACGCAGGCAAACAAAATAAGCGACACGGGGATCACCAGAATCCACAAAAGCTCCATCCAGCCAGGCTTCAGCGCAATGACCATCAGCACCTCGGAAACCAGATAGAACGGCAGTATCAGACTGAGATTCATCAGGACCTTCGCGGTCACGACCTGCTTCGCCGTCAGAGGAAGACTTTTGGTGACCCACCAGTTTTTTCCCTCCATGGAAACAGAGGTCGCCGTGGTGGGCATCATGCCAAACGAACCGCCCACCACATAGGGAAGCCATTTTCCAAGATCCAGTTCAACACCCAGCAGACTGCTGACGCTTTCCGTACCGGCAATCAGATACACCGCGGCGAGGACCGTTCCCATAACAGGCCCCATGATAGTGTTAGTCACATACACGCCGGAAGCAAAATACCGCTTCACCTCACGCCGCCAGAGGGATTTCAGAACCGAGGAGCTTTCCAGCCTCTCCATGCGGTAGTTGTGCTTTGCCGTCGTAGTGTTCAGACGGCGGCAGACGGCGTGAAAATTGCGGGACACCAGAAGAAGCACCGCGGCAAACACCATCAAGTACACCGCCGCGCAGAGGAGCAGTGCGCCAAGGTTCCCCTCCGTCATGGCACTGCCCAGCCATATCGCCGGGGGATAGAGCTTGCCGATCAGCCCGCCCACCGTTTCGGCGAGGTTAGTAAGCATTTCCGGTGTGACGCTCTCCGCCTGCGTACCCAGCGCGGAAGAACCCCAGAGAATCACAACCACAAGTCCGACAGAAAGGAGCGTTTCCGCCGCAGCCTTATTCTTCATGCGGGAGGAGATGCCCGCCACCACCGCGCCCAGCAGTGTTGCGATGGACAGGGGCAGCAGGGGGATCAGAAAGATGCTGACAATCCAAGCAGGGTAGAAAAACCAGTCCGGACGGGCTGCGAAGGCGTACACCGTGCCGCCCGGCAGCAGAACCGCCAGCGTCAGCAGCAGATCTTCAGCGTACATGCGGATAAACCGCCCTGCCACCACCGCCTCCTGCGGCAGAGGGAGAGAGGTGAGAATTTCATAACCGTTTCGGTTGAAGATCACACCGCCCGCCTTGAAAATACCAAAGGCAAGGATAATCATGCTGGCAATCACCGCAAGATAAGCAGGCGCAATACCGCCCAATCCCAGATACACCAGCCCGTAGGTAAGTCCGCCTACATAGAAAAGCACCATGGCAATGAGCATCAGCCACGCGGCACTCAGAAGTCGCGCGCGGTTTTTCACCGATTTATCCTTTGTGTGGCGCAGCGTATTGAGCCCAAAGAGGTTTTTCAGCTCAAGCGCCGCCATCAGCTTAATCCGCGTGAGCATCATCAACCACCTCCATAAAGATGGATTCCAGCGTTTCGCCCTCTTTCACGATCTCCTCCATCGTTCCCGATGCCACCAGCGCACCGCCTTTGATAATTGCGACCTTGTTGCAGAGCTTTTCCGCCACCTCCAGCACATGGGTGGAGAAAAACACCGCGCCGCCGCTCTCGCACAGCTCACGCATCAGCTTTTTCGTCACCACTGCGGCCTTAGGGTCAAGACCCACAAAGGGCTCGTCCAGAATTAGCAGGCGGGGCTGATGCACCAGTGCGGAGATAATGGCAAGCTTCTGCTTCATACCGTGGGAATAGCTGGAAATGAGATCGCCCAGCGAGGCAGTGATCTCATATTCATCGGCGTACTTCTCGATGCGCTCCTGACGCTCCCTCGCGCCCACCGAAAACACATCGGCGATGAAGTTGAGATACTGGATACCGGTGAGATACTCGTAGAGATCGGGGTTATCGGGAATGTAGGCAAAGGAGCGCTTGCAGGCGATGGGATCACGGCTGAGATTCACACCGTCGATCAGAACTTCTCCCGCGTCAAAGTCGTGGATGCCGGTGATACACTTGAGCGTGGTGGTCTTGCCTGCGCCGTTGTGTCCGATGAAGGCGTAGAGGTCGCCGGGGACAACATGCAGGCTCAGATCGGTCACTCCCTTGCTGCTGCCCTTGTAGTGCTTGGTGAGATGGTTGATGGTAAGCATATCAGAGTCCTTCCTTTATGTGTTTTTTCCGTCATTGCCGCTATTTTACCACATAACGCAGCGTCACAAGCAACCCCTTACACAAGCCGGAAGCTTATTTTTTCTGAATTTTTATCCCAAACAGTTCAAGAGGACTGCCGCAAAGCTCCTGCGGCAGTCCCCGTCATCAGATCAGATATTTGAAAATGTAGTAGAGCACATAGCCCCAGTTCAGCAGAGCATGGACGATCGCCCAGCCGATGGAGCGCCACTCCACATAGGAAACCACCGCCGCGATGATCATGCCCAGCTCAATGGTTTGTTGCGGCTGAAAATTTACAGCGAAATGCCAGCGGGGCTTTTCCTTTCCGTAGATGAGCCGCTCCACGGACACATCGAAAGCCTCGGCAAGCCGCGTCAGCGTTTCGACGTCCGGCTGGGTCTTTCCGTTCTCCCAGTTTGAGACCGCCTGCCGGGTCACATTCAGCTTTTCCGCCAGTTCATCCTGTGTCATGTTCTTTTTCTTGCGAAGATCCTTGATACTGGTATTGACTGCATTCATATTGATCACCTCGCTGACAACATAGCAAAAAAGAGCGAAAAAATCAAGCAACAGTCCGTTGCACAAGCGAAAAATCGCGAGGGCACGGAGCAGTGCGCCGC
>JAZOBV010000041.1:0-3548 GCA_045596145.1 Candidatus Pelethomonas sp. | reverse complement strand
CGTTGCTTTTGCAACGCGCCCTTAAAACTTTTATAAATATGATATTTATGCTTCGATCAGCGACTTTTCCAGCCACTTGCCCCGAAGCAGACGGACAAGGAACAGGATGCCGCGCACGACCAGCTCGATGGTCATCGCCAGCCACACGCCGTGCAGTCCCATGATGGGAGCCAGAACGGTCGCCAGTGTGATGCGGACACCCCACATGCTGATAAGGTTCAAAAGGCTGGGACCCACGGTGTCGCCCGCGCCGCGCAGCGCGCCGGCGGCGACAATGGAAGCGCCGAAGAACGCCTCGGCGGGAACAACAATGCGCAGCACCTCAGTACCCAGTTCCCGAATTTCCGGCACGGGGGTCAGCATGGAGAACATCAGCGGAGCCGCAAAGAACATAAGGATCGCGACACCACCCATGATTCCCATACCCAGATAGGTGGACGCGCGGGCAAAGCCCTTCGCGAGGTCTTTTCGCTTTGCGCCCATGCTCTGTCCAACCAGCGTGGTGGCGGCAGAGCCGATACCGTAGCCGGGCATGTAGCAGAGACTTTCCGCAGTGACGGCGAGGGAGTTGGCAGCCACGGCAACAGTGCCCAGCGGGGCAGTGATGCGGGTGGCGGTGACCTGTGCCGCACCGAGAATGCCGCGCTCTACCGCAATGGGGATCGCTACCCGCAGGGCGGTACGCAGACAGGGGACGGTGAGACGCCAGCTTCCGCCCTTTGTGATGCGCAGGGCAGGGGCACGGAAGCAGACCACAAACAGCATAATGAGCGCCACAACGACCTCGGAGAGGGCAGTACCCATCGCGGCACCCGCCACACCGTTGCCCGCGCCCCAGACGGTAAATTCCGCGCCGAACAGGGATACGGTGCGGGTGGGAAAGATCAGAAAAAAGTTGAAGATCACATCCAGACCGCACATAGAGGCGTTCAGAATACTGGGCGTTCGCATATCACCGGCGCATTGAAGCATATTTCCGGTGAGAACACGCATGAGATTAAAGGGGATCGCCGCGCCGAAAACCATAAAGTATGCCCGCGCACCGTCAATGATCTCCTCCTTGCCGCCCAGCCATATGGGAAGGTGGGAACTGATGCCCACCGCCGTCGCACCGATCAGAAGCCCGCAGATCAGACATACGATCAGCGACTGGCGGAGCACATTTTTTGCTTCATTTCCCCGCTCAGCGCCGATGAGCTGTGCCACCTGCACGGAAAAACCGGTGGCGATCGCCATGCAAAGACCGTTGAACAGCCATGTGGTGCTTGCCACCAGTCCAATGGCACCGGTGGCATTGGTGCCGAGGCTGCCGACCATCGCCGCGTCAATATACTGCATGATGGTGGCGCTGATCTGCGCCAGAATGGAGGGGATACTTAGATTGATGATAAGTCTCATCATCTCCCGGGAGGAGAGGGTCTTACCATCCAGATTGCCGAAAACCGGAGTCGCGGCGCCTGTTTTTTGGTTTGCCATGTTGTTACCTCATAAGCTCGGTGATTTGACTTTCACCGTAAATCGTGATGCCGTGCAGCTTGAGAAGCTGCGCCGTCACGCCGTCCCCCGGGACAACTGTTCCGGAAAAACTGCCGTCATAGATCGCCCCGCAGCCGCAGGAGGGGCTGCGCTCCTTCAAAAGAGCGGCTTTGCAGCCATTTTCCAGCGCTGCCTCCAGCGCAAGCTGCGCACCGCGCATAAACTGCGCTGTCACATCTGCTCCGTCTTTGGAAACGACCCGATCTTCAAGCCGCTCAGAAGGAGTGCGGGGCGTAGGAAGACCACCGTCCTCCTCTGGGCAGACGAGGACAAGATCATAGCGCTCTTTTAATGCTTCAACAGCGGCGGTGTAGTTATTGCCGCCGTTGTATTTGCAGTTTTTGCCCAGCAGACAGGCGGAAATCAGGAGCTTTTCTTTCACAGGGAAAGCTCCTTTCCGTTCAGCGCGGCGTAAACCAGCGTACTGCCTTCGTAGCGAAGCTTCAGAGAGAAGAAGGGACTGTTTCTGTCGTCGATCAGGCGGAAAAACAGCTTGTCGCCCTCCCAGATGGGCAGCTCCTGCACCTTACACTTGGGGACCCATTCCAGATCGCCCTCGTCGCACTCCTTGATAGTACCAGAGTATCCGGTGGCGGTGAAAAGGTGCATGTACTCCGTGTCCCATTCGTCGGAGGTAAAGGTGACGATGCCCCGGCAGCGATAGTCGGTGAGGGTCAATCCGGTCTCCTCCAGCACCTCCCGCAGAAGGCACTCGTCGGGACTTTCGCCATCCTCAAACTTGCCGCCCACGCCGATCCACTTATCCTGATTGGCGTCGTTTTTCTTTTTGACGCGGTGGAGCATGAGGTATTCGCTGTTTTCATTTTCGATATAGCAGAGCGTGGAGTTGAACATACACTTACCCCCAGAGCAGGGAACTCAGCCCAAATAAAATCGGCTGGTGGAGAAGGTAGACGATCAGACTGTGTCGCCCCAAAAAGGTGAGAGACGCAGGGAGGGGGACAGTCAGAACACGGTTTTCCCGATGATTTAGACACCACCCGCCAAAGACCGTTCCGATCACGAACAGAAAAAACCACGGCAGCAGTGGAAAGTAATCCGCGCTGGAAAAGCCGGGATACATCAGTCCCAGCGGGTAGAGCCAATGGGAGGCGACGCGGACCGTTCCCGTCCACCAGTCAGAGAGGAAGTACAGTCCGCCGCAGAGGATCGCAAGGACTGCGCCGGGGAGCTTTTGCAGATACTTTCCCGCAAAATGGTAAAGCACCATGGACCAGCCCAGAAGCTGCAAAACGCCGAACCGGATGGTCTGCCCGCCTACAGCGCCGCCGATGGCGACGATAATGCCTGCCGCGACGACGATTAGACCGTGGCGCAGATTATTTCTGCTGAACCGGGCAGACGCGCCCGCGAGAAAAATAAAGCTGCAACAGATGAATTTCTGCATGATATTCAGCGGAGTGCAAAACATCTTCTCCCATGTGATGACCCCGAACAGAGCCAGATCGTAGAGAAAATGGTAGATGACCATGAGGACGATGGCGAGGGAGCGCCATGCGTCGAGAATGTCAAACCGCCGCTTCATTAAACATTGAAACGGAACAAAATGATATCGCCGTCCTTGACGACATACTCCTTGCCCTCGGAGCGGATGAGACCCTTCTCCTTGGCTGCGACCATATTGCCAACCTGCATCAGATCGTCGAAGGCGATGACCTCCGCGCGGATAAAGCCGCGCTCAAAGTCGGTATGGATCTTACCGGCGGCCTGGGGAGCCTTGGTGCCGTTGGTGATGGTCCACGCGCGGCACTCGTCCTCGCCGCTGGTGAGGTAGGAGATGAGACCCAGCAGGGCATAGCTTGCCTTGATCAGACGATCCAGACCACTTTCGTCCACGCCCAGATCGGCAAGGAACATTGTCTTCTCCTCACCGTCCAGCTCGGCGATCTCAGCCTCCAGCTTGGCGCAGACGGGGACGACCTGAGCGCCCTCGGCGGCGGCGCGCTGCTTGACCTGCTGGAAGTACTCCACGCCCTCGGGCTCAGCGAAAC